>JAICVH010000176.1 GCA_025935435.1 Burkholderiales bacterium | reverse complement strand
GGCCTCGAACCACCGCCGAACCTCGACACGATTCCCGATGCAATCCCGCGCCTCGAGCCGCTCCACCGGGCGGCGAGCCGGCCTTACGCTGTGCTCGGACGCGAATACGTTCCCGCGACGTCACTGAAGCCATATCAGGAGCGGGGGATCGCGTCGTGGTACGGACGCAAGTTCCACGGGCAGAAGACATCGATCGGCGAAACCTACGACATGTACGCGATGACCGCTGCACATCCGACGCTGCCATTGCCGTCGTATGCGCGCGTCACCAACGTCGCATCGGGCAGGACGGTCGTCGTGCGCGTGAACGACCGCGGTCCGTTCCTGCATGGTCGCATCATCGATCTGTCGTACGCGGCGGCGCATCGGATCGGCATCGCGCAAAACGGCAGCGGCCAGGTCGATGTGCAGGCGATTCTGCCCGGCAACTTCGCGCAAACGCCTGTCGGCAGTCAACCGCCGCTGCCACCGGTTGCTGCAGCGCAGCCCGCCACCACGCCGCTCGCGCCTGCAACGGTCATCGCAGTCGGCAACCCGGATGCGCCGCCCGTCGCGCCGACGCCGGGCGGCTATTCGATCCAGCTCGGCGCATTTGCAAATTTTGCCAATGCACAGGCTTTCCTCGCGCATGCGCAGAACCAACTCGCGACCGCGCGGGTCGAAGCGAAAATTCGACAATCGGGCGGTCTTTATCGCGTCTATCTCGGACCGTATCCCGCCCGCGACGAGGCGGAGCGTATTGGGGAGCGCATCACGCAAGCGTTCGGTTTCGCGACGACCATCGCACCGCATTGAGGGTGGCGCGCAATCGTTGCGTCGTGTCCGGCCCGTCGCTTTTCGCGTGCGTCATCGCGACCGTCGATCCGATCGTTATAATGGCGTGCGTTGCATCCGCACGTTCCCGCGTACCGCGCGCTCGTGGCGAGCGCCCTCGCGGCTCCGTTCACTCCCGTTGATCGCTGTTCGATGATCCTGTTGCTTCGTCGCTGGCTCGCCTTTGCGTTGCTGGCCTTCTCGCCGCTCGGTGCGCAGCTCGCACAGGCGCAGCTGTCGATCGAGATCGTCGGCGGCGCCGGCGCTGCGATTCCGATCGCCATCGTTCCGTTCGGCAACGAAGGCACGTGGCCGCTCGGTGTGTCGGGCGTCGTCGGCGCCGACCTCGCGCGCTCGGGCATGTTCAGGCTGATCAGCACAGACGGTGTCGTGCCGCGGCCCGTTCGCGCCGAGGAAGTTCAGGTCGGCGTGTGGCGGTCTCGCAATGCCGATGCGGTCGTCGTCGGGTCGATGCAACCGTTGCCCGATGGCCGCGTCGACGTGCGTTTCGCCCTCGTCGACGTCGTCAAGCAGCAGACGCTCGTCGCAATGACTTTTGTCGTGACGCCGCAGCAGTTTCGCATCACGGCGCACAAGATCGCCGACATCATCTACGAAAAGCTCACCGGCGACCGCGGCGTGTTTTCGACACGCATCGCGTACATCACGAAGCAGGGACCGCGCTACCAGTTGCTGGTCGCCGATGCCGACGGCAATGACCCGCAGACGATTGTCGCGTCGAACGAGCCGCTGCTGTCGCCACGATGGTCACCGGACGGCTCGCGGCTCGCGTACGTGTCGTTCGAAAATCGCAAGCCGGTCGTTTACGTGCAATCGCTCGACACCGGCGCGCGCCATGCAGTTGCCAATTTCCGCGGCAGCAACTCGTCGCCAGCATGGTCGCCCGACGGCCGCCGCCTCGCGGTCACGCTGACCAAGGACGGCGGGTCGCAGGTTTACCTGATGAACGCCGACGGCGGCAACGTGACGCGCGTGCTCACTTCGCCGGGTATCGACACTGAGGCTATGTTCACTCCGGATGGTCAATCGCTCGTGTTCACGTCCGACCGCGGCGGCACGCCGCAGATCTACCGCGCGAACCTGAACAGCGGGCAGGTCGAGCGCCTGACATTCGACGGCAGCTACAACGTATCGCCGCGGCCGTTGCCCGATGGCAAGGGCATCGTCTTTGTCCGCCGCGACGGCGGCCGTTTCCAGGTTGCGACGCTCGATTACGCGACGCGCCAGGTGCAGGTGCTGACGTCCGGCCCCGGCGACGAGAGTCCGAGCGTTGCACCGAATGGCAAGCTGATCATCTATGCGAGCGAAGGCGGAGGCCGCGGCATTCTGGCTGCGGTATCGGTCGACGGTCGCGTGAAACAACGGCTCGTCGCACCCGCGGCCGACGTGCGCGAGCCTGCCTGGGGACCGTGTCCGCGGTCATGACGTTTCAATCCTTCAGGCGCGCTGCGGCCGGCGCGCCCGAACCTGCAGGAGGTGGCATGCGCAATTACCTATGGATCGCATTGATCGTCGCGGCACTCGCCGGTTGCTCGAGTACGCCGACCACCGAGGCGCCGGTCGATGATCGCGGCGCCGGCGCCGGCAGCGCGGCGCCCGGGTCGAGCGGTGCGCAAACCGGAGGTGCGGGCGGTGGCGGCGTCACCGGCTCGGCCACCGGTTCGGGCCTCGGCGGCAATCCGCTGCGCGATCCGAACAACGTGCTGTCCAAGCGCAGCGTGTATTTCGATTACGACAGCTTCGTCGTGAAGGAAGAATACCGGCCACTGGTCGAGGCGCACGCGCGGTATCTGCAGCAGAACCGCAACGCGCGGATGACCGTGCAGGGGAATACCGACGAACGCGGTTCGCGCGAATACAACATCGCGCTCGGTCAGAAGCGCGCGGACTCGGTCAAGCGGATGATGACGTTGCTCGGGGCGACCGAGAACCAGATCGAAACCGTCAGCTTCGGCAAGGAAAAGCCGCGGAACCAGGGCCACGATGAAAGCGCGTGGGCGGAAAATCGGCGCGACGACATCTTGTACGCAGGCGAATGAAGCGATCGCATCGCGCATGGTTGGTCGGCCTCGTGCTCCTCGCGGGCGCGCACGCTGCGCAGGCGGCGCTCTTCGACGACGAGGAGGCGCGGCGGCGCATCGAGGCAACCAATCAGCGCCTCTCGGTGATGCAGCGCCAGATCGACGACCGCCTGCTGTTCCTCGAGCAGCAGGCAAAAAGCGGCGGCCTCGCCGATCTCGCGACGCAGCTCCAGCTGCTGCAGACCGACATCGCGAAGCTGCGCGGCCAGATCGAAGTCGTCACCTACGAGCTCGAGCAGTCGCAGAAGCGCCAGCGCGACCTGTATGTCGATCTCGACACGCGCCTGCGCAAGATCGAAAGCGCCGCGGCGGCGGCTGCGGCTGCGCCCGCAGCGACCGACACGGCGAATGCCGGTAATCCGGTTGCGGTACCGCCCGCGGCGGCTGCAGCGCCGGCGACCGCCCCACCGCCGGCATCCGCGCCGGGGTTCGGGCCGCCGCCGAACAGCGTCGCCGCACTGCCGCCATCGCGCAATCCGAGCGAAGGCGTTGCCGAGCAGCGCGCCTACGACGCCGCGCTCGACTTCTTCAAACGCGGCGATTACCAGGGCGCGATCACCGGATTCAGCGCGTTCATCAAGAATTACCCACGCAGCCCGCTCGCGTCGTCGGCACAGTACTGGATTGGCAATGCGCAATACGCGCGTCGCGATTACCGTGCGTCGATCGTGACGCAGCGCCAGTTGCTGAAGGAGTTTCCCGACAGCAGCAAGGCGCCCGACGCACTGCTCAATATCGCGTCGGCGCAGGCGGACATGGGTGACAACGCCGCAGCACGGCGCACGCTCGAAGAACTGATCGCGAAGTACCCGAAGTCGGACGCCGGAACGCGCGCGCGCCAGCGACTCGGCGTGCGGTGATCGCGTCGCCACCGAGCTTCGCTGCCCGCATCATCGCCTGGCAGCGCGAGCACGGCCGGCACGACCTCCCGTGGCAGCGTACGCGCGATGCGTATCGCATCTGGCTGTCCGAAGTGATGCTGCAGCAGACGCAGGTCGCGACGGTGCTCCCGTATTACCTGCGCTTCGTCGACGCGTTCCCCACCGTCGCAACGCTCGCTGCCGCGCCTCTCGAACGCGTGCTGACACTCTGGAGCGGACTCGGGTATTACCGGCGCGCGCACCATTTGCATGCAGCGGCAAAGACGGTGGTCGCTCGACATGGCGGACGGTTCCCGACCGACTCGGCAGCGCTCGAAACGCTGCCGGGAGTTGGCCGCTCGACGGCCGCCGCCATCGCGGCGTTCGCGAGTGACGAGCAGGGCGCGATTCTGGACGGCAATGTCAAGCGCGTGATCGCACGTCACCGCGGCATCGACGGATGGCCCGGTGATGCGCGCGTCCAGGCAACCTTGTGGCGTGCTGCGGACGCACTGGTCGCAAAGGCCTCGATCGATATCGCGGCTTACACGCAAGGCATGATGGACGTCGGTGCGACACTTTGCACGCGAACACCTCGCTGCGATGCATGTCCGGTCGCTGACGACTGCATCGCGCGGCTGGAGGCTCGCATCGATGCGCTGCCGGCGCCACGCCCGCGCAAGGAACTGCCGCGACGAAGCGTCACCGTATTGCTGCTGCAGCGTGGCGACGACATCTTGCTCGAGCAGCGGCCGCCGGTGGGTGTATGGAGTGGATTGTGGAGCCTGCCCGAACTCGATTGTGCGGCGGATCCGCGACGTTACGTCTGCACGCGCTTCAACACGGTCGCGAACGACGTGCGGTCGTTATCGCCGATGAAGCACGCCTTCACGCATTTCGTGCTGACGATGCACCCGGTGGCGATGACGATCCCGGACGTTCGATCGGTTTTCGAAGAGCCGCAGGTCGGATGGTTCACACGCGACGCAGCGATTGCAGCCGCCTTGCCTTCGCCGATCCGCAGACTGCTGCGCGCTTACACCTGAAGTCACCGTTGTGTGCGCGCCCACTGGGCGAGATCCGCCGGCAATTGGCGGTCCGCATCGGCGAAAGCCGCACGAAACTCGCGCAGCGCGCGTAGCGCGTCGTCGGTGCGACCGGCATCGCGCAGTTCACGGATTCGGCGGGCCCAATCGGTCGCCGATCGACTCGGCGCATCAGTTTCGCGCGCGTCCGGCGTCGCCTTCTGGCGCTCGGCGATTTTTGGTTGCGCCGTACGCTCGTCGCCTCGCACGCTACCGACGCGCGTTTCGCGTTGCGCGTGCAGCGAGTCATCGGTGCGTGGTCGTGCGCTCAACAGGTCGGACCCGGGCGCGGGTGCGACGCTCGCAGGCGCTCCGATGGCAGCCGGTGCTGGGGTAGGTGACTGCGCGCTTGCTGCCGGCGGCTGAACGGCAGGCGGCGGTTTCGCGACGCTTTGCTGCTCCGCGGGCTGCGCCGGCGCGGGAAGCGGCGCGCCTTGGAGCGTCGCAGCCTGTGGCGGCGACGGGGCGAATTCTTGCGGCGGCCGAGTGTCGTTCGACTCCTGGCGGTTCGAGCCGAGATCATCCCGCTTGTGCTGCTTCGCGAGGCTCTGCGGCTCGAGCTTCGGCGCGGCGACCGAAGACGCCGCATCGGGCGCGGCGCGTGCCTGACCTTCGCGTCTTTGCGCGGCGACCGAAGATGGCGCATCGGGCGCGGCGGGTGCCTGCCCTTCGCGTCTTGGCGCGGCGACCGAAGACGGCGCATCGTCACGTGGCGCTGCCCCCTGCGTGTCGACCTTCGGCGCCGCGACGGAAGATGCGGCGTCGCGCGCCGCGCGAGCATTGAACGCCTCGGGCGCATCGCTTGCGCGTTGCGTGGCGTCGTCGACGATCGACGGCGCCAGCGGAATCACGCCGATCGCAATCACACCGATCACCGCGGCCGCCGCCAGTGGCATCCACCAGCGCCACGCCATGCGTGCCAGCGCGGGCGCGCCGGCATCGTGCAGCGAAGCCGAACGATCCCGCGAGGCGCTGGCCACCGAGGCGTGCGCCGC
>JAICVH010000021.1 GCA_025935435.1 Burkholderiales bacterium | reverse complement strand
GTCCAGCCGGTGCCGGAAATCGAATAATGGATGTGCGCAGGACGCCAGTCGTTCACGCTGTTGCGCCAGGGGTAGGGCCCGGGCTTGATCGTCCGATACACATAGTGGCCGTCGCTGTCCGTGAGGACGCGCCCGCAACCACCGAAATTCGGATCGACCGGCGCGATATAGGTGTCGTTGCGATGCCGATATCGGCCGCCTGCGTTGGCCTGCCACACTTCTACCAGCGCGTTTCGCACGGGCTTGCGGAACTCATCGAGGACGTAACCGTGCACGACGATCCGCTCGCCGACGGGCAGCCCGCCATGCGCGTAATTCAGGATCAGGTCATGGTCGAGCGGACCGAGCTCGTCTTTCGAGAACACCGGAGCGGTGATCTCGGAGAGCGAGTTCTGCAGCGAGATCAGCGCATTGCGGGGCGAGCGCAACACGCTCGTCTTGTACGAAGGCGCGAGCGCCGGCGGATGGATCGAACGATCGCGCTGGCAGTACTCGCCGAATTGCGGTGCTTCCTGGGCCATGATCAGATCCCTTTTCCCGAACGTGCATTGGATCCTGTATACATCACGCGTCGTGCAGGCGGTCGCGCAGCACGTTTTTCTGCACCTTGCCCGTCGACGTCTTGGGCAGTGGTCCGAATACGATGCGCTTCGGCGCCTTGAAGCGCGCGAGGCGTTCGCGCGCATGGCGGATCAGTTCGTCATCCGAGGCGTTCGCACCTTCCTTGAGCGTCACGAACGCGATCGGTACTTCGCCCCATTTTTCGTCGGGCCCCGCGACCACGGCTACCTCGAGCACCGCGCTGTGAGATGTCAATGCCTGCTCGACTTCGACGGACGAGATGTTCTCGCCACCCGAAATGATGATGTCCTTGGCGCGGTCGCGCAGTTCGACGTAGCCATCGGCGTGCATGACGCCGAGATCGCCGGTTCGAAACCAGCCGTCGGGGCAGCTGCGCTCGGTCGTCTCGGTGTCGCGGTAATAACCGAGCATCACGTTGTTACCGCGAATCGCGATCTCGCCCATCGTCTGCGCATCGCGCGGTACGTCGTCGCCGTTCGCATCGACGACGCGGATCGGCTCGCCGATGACGTTGGCGACGCCCTGCCGGGCCTTGCGTCGCGCCTGCTCGGCCAGCGGCTCGCGATCCCATTCGCTGCGCCAATCGCAGATTACCGAGGGTCCGTACGTTTCGGTCAAACCGTACAGATGCGTGATCTGCATCCCGAGGTCGGCGAGGCGTTCGATCAACGCAGGCGTAGGCGGTGCGCCGCCTGTCGCGACGTGCACCGGTTGGGCGAGCCGGCTCGCCTCGGGCGCCCACGCCGTCATCGTCAGCACCGTGGGTGCCGCGCACAGGTGCGTGACGCCCGACTCCCGCAAATGTCGCCATACGGTGTTCGCATCGAGTTTCGGCAGGCAGAGGTGCGTCGCTCCGGCGGCCGACACCGCCCAGGGAAAGCACCAGCCGTTGCAGTGAAACATCGGCAGCGTCCACAGATAGACGGAATCGGCGTCGAGTCTCATATGCAATGCCATCGCCAGCGCCTGCAGGTAGGCACCGCGATGGTGATACATGACGCCTTTCGGTCGGGCGGTCGTTCCGCTCGTATAGTTGATGGCCAGAAGCGATCGTTCGTCGTCGACCGGCTCATGCAAGGGGTCGGCGCCAGCGATCAGCGCTTCGAGCGCGTCGGCATTTCCGCCTGCGCTCACGAGCATGACGCGGCGACGCGCCTCCCGGGCGGCCTGCGCCGCGGTTGCCTCGTAAGCATCCCCGTGGACGAGCACCGAGACGCCGGCGTGATCGAGGATGTACGCGACATCCGACGCTGTGATGCGTGTGTTGAGCGCGACCAGCGTCGCACCGGCAAACGGCACGGCATAGTGTGCGGCGAGCAACACATGCGTATTGCCGGCGAGGACGGCAACGCGGTCTCCGGCATCGACGCCGAGCCCGCGCAACGCACCCGCGAAGCGCAAGCAGCGGTCGAAAAAAGCGTCGTACCGGAAGCGGACGTCTCCATCGATAACGCCGACGCGATCGGCAAACACGTGGGCGGACCGACGCAGAAACGCCGTGGGAGTCAGCGGCTCGAAGCTGAAGTCGGGGCGCATGAATGACGGGCGATTGACCGGGACGGCGACGCGCGCCGCGACGGGCGTGATCGCCCGATGTACGATTCGGCTCAATGGTAGATCATCCGCCCACGGATGTACCCGCACGACCAAACCGGGCGCGCACGCAAAGCAATCGAGCGAGGCGATCACGTTCCTGATCCGTATTCCGGCGTCGCGGCGTTCATGATCAGCGGAACGACGACGCTGATTGCGCATCTCGGCTATCCGACCGCCGCATTCAAGGCGCCGCTGATTTACAACCCCTACTTCGAGCAGGCGGGGATCGAGGCCGTTGTCGTGCCGATGGGTGTCAAGGCGGAGGATTACGAGCCGCTCCTCCGCCCGTTGTTCGCCATGACGAACCTTCGCGGTGCGCTGGTGACGATGCCCCACAAGGTCACGACCGTCGCGCTGCTCGACGAAGTGACGCCGGCGGTGAAGGTCGCCGGTGCCTGCAACGCGATCCTCAAGCGGAGCGACGGTACACTGCTCGGCGACATGTTCGACGGCGAAGGATTCGTCCGCGGAGTCGCGCGCAAAGGCATGGCGCTGCGCGGTGCGCGTGCGCTGGTGGTGGGCACCGGCGGTGTCGGTTCCGCGATCGCGGCCTCGCTCGCATCCGCGGGCGTCGCAACGATCGGTCTTTTCGACGCGCGCGCGGACGCCGCCGATAGCGTCGCGCAGCGTTTGCGCGGTCAGTTTTCCGCGCTCGATGTCCGCACCGGATCGAACGATCCCGTCGGCTACGACGTCGTCGTCAATGCGACGCCGCTCGGCATGAACGACGGCGATCCGTTGCCGCTCGATGCGAGCCGCCTCGCGCCTGGAACGTTTGTCGGGGAAGTCGTCATGAAGGAAGAGTTCACGCCATTGCTGCGTGCGGCGCGCGATCGCGGCTGTGCGGTTCAGGTCGGTACCGACATGCTGTACGAGATGATTCCCGCGTACCTTGAATTCTTCGGATTTCCGTCGACGACGCCGGAAGTGCTGCGAGCCGTTTCCAAAATCCGCTACGAGCGCCCATGAAGACGATCCTCGTATTGAACGGTCCCAACCTGAACCTGCTCGGCACGCGTGAGCCTTCGGTATACGGCGTGGAAACGCTCGCCGACGTCGAACGGTTGTGCCAGGACGAGGCCCGGAAGCTCGGCGTGAGCGTGGAATGCCGGCAGTCGAACCATGAGGGCGAGTTGGTCGACTGGATCCACGAAGCCGGCCGCAGGATCGCCGCCGGTGACATGCTGGGCGTCGTGCTCAACGCCGGCGCATACACGCACACGTCGGTCGCGCTGCACGATGCGATCAAGGGCACGGGCGCTGTCGTGATCGAGCTGCACATCACGAACGTGCATGCGCGCGAACCGTTCCGCCATCACTCGTATCTGTCGCCCGCGGTGCGCGGGATCGTCGTCGGCTTCGGCGTGCAGGGCTACCCGATCGCGATGCAGGCGTTGGTGCGAATCGCGGCCACGTAACCGGAAACGACGCTATCCGGCCGGTTCGTCGAGGCCAAGATATACGGCCTGAACCTGCCGATCAGCCCGGATGGCAGCCGGCGGCCCTTCGGCAATCAACACGCCGCGATCCAGTACCAGCACCCGCCTGGCGAACTCGAACACGATGTCCATGTCGTGCTCGGTGAACAGCAGTGCGACGTCTTCGCGCTCCATCAACGCGGTCACATGCTGCATCAGCGTGCGCCGCGATCGTGGCGTCATGCCGGCCGTCGGTTCGTCCATCAACAACAGGCGCGGCTCGCCCGTCAGCGCAAGCGCGAGTTCGACGCGCTTGCCGTCCCCGTATGCAAGCGCTGCACAGTGCGCATCGGCGAGATCGCCGACGTCGAGCCGTCCCAGCAGCGCCTCGATATCCGGAGAGTCGACGCCGAGCATGCGCGTCAATACGCTCCCATCACGTCGCTCGTAGGCCGCGCGCGCGAGCGCGACACTTTCGCGAACCGTCATCGATGCGAACGTTGCCGCGACCTGGAACGTTCGACCAACGCCGAGGCGCGCGATTGCGTGCGGAGGCTTGCGTGCAATCGACCGGCCTTCGAAGCGCACGTCGCCGCGGTCGGGCGCGAGCTCGCCGTGGACGACGTTGAAGCACGTCGTCTTGCCGGCGCCGTTGGGTCCGATGATCGCAACCGCTTCTCCGGCTGCGACGGCGAACGAAAGGTCGCGTACCGCCGTCACGCCGCCGAACGACTTGGTGATCGCATCGACGACGAGCAGCGGCTCGGCGCTCGCCGCCGGATCGCGCACCGGCGCGCCGCCGACTTTCATGGGCGCGCGAGCAATCGCCGCGGCCACCACGCGGAGAACGCACCGCCGATGCCGAACGGAAACACGGTGACGATCAGCAGGATGACGACCCCGACTGCGGTGCGCCAGTAATCGGTCGCGCGACCGAGCGTGTCCTGCAGCCATGTGAACGCGGCTGCCCCGAGCAGCGGGCCGAACAGCGCGTTCTGTCCGCCGAGCAGCATCATGACGAGCGCGTCGACCGAGCGGGGAATCGCGAGCGTGTCCGGCGACGTCCCGCCCTTCGAATACGCGAACAGCCCCCCGGCGAGCCCCGCGAAGGCACCGGCGATGACGAGCGCCTTGATGCGACGCGCGTTGACGTCGATCCCCGATGCGGCGGCGCGCAACGACGAGTCGCGACTCGCCCGTAGCGCGTAACCGAATGGCGTGTACGCAACGACGACCAGTGCCACGAGGCTCGTCGCCGTCGTCGCGAGAACCGCCCAATAAAAGTGTGCGCGAGCAGCGAGCCAGTCCGGGGGCCACACGCCGGTGATGCCATTCGAGCCCCCGGTGACGGTATCCCACTGCAACGCGATCGACCACACGATTTGTGCGAACGCAAGCGTCAGCATCGCGAGATAGATTCCCGACAGCCGCACGCACAACGCGCCGAATGCCAGCGCGGCCGCGCTCGCGGCGACCGGCGCGAGCGCCAGGGCGGCCAGAAACGGATAGCCATGCGTCGCGGCGAGCGCCGACGCATACGCGCCAATGCCGAAATAGGCGGCGTGGCCAAACGACGTGATGCCGCCGCCGGTGATCAGGCGCAAGCTTGCCGTGAACAGTGCGGCGATCAGGATGTCGATTGTCAGCACGAGCGCGTACTCGTCCCGTACGAACGGAAGCGCGAATGCAACAACGACGACCAACCCGGCAACGAGCGCATGGCGTCGTGACGGACGCGCAACCAGCGCGCGCTCGACCGGCAACGACGGCGTCGCCGATGCGGTAGCCGGCGTGCCGAACAACCCCGCTGGCCGCATCAGCAACACGAGCGCCATGACGATGAACTCGATCACCAGCGTCAGCTTCGGCATCGCGATCGTGATCCCGGCGATCGTCACGTTACCCGCTGCGATGCAAAGTGCCTTGGTCACGCCAATGATGACCGCGGCAACGAAGGCACCCGGTATCGACCCCAGACCGCCGAGGACGGTCACGACGAACGCGTCGGCGATGACGCCGAGGTCCATGCCGAGATTCGCCGGTTCGCGCGGTAGCGTCAGCGCACCGGCGAGCCCGGCCAGGAACGCGCCGAGTGCAAAGACCGCCGTGAACAGTCGGGACTGATCGATCCCGAGCGCACCGGCGATGACGCGGTTCTCGGATGCGGCGCGCACGATGAGCCCGAAGCGCGTCCTGCGCAACAGCAGCGTGAGCGCGACCAGCACGACGGGGCCGATGGCGAGCAACAGCAGGTCGTACGTCGGGATCGCGCGACCCCAGATCTCGAGCGCACCGTCGAATCCTGCGACGCGCGGTCCGAGGCGGTCTTCCGGGCCCCACAGCGCCAAAGCGGCATCGCGGACGATCAGCACGATGCCAAACGTCGCGGTCAGTTGCAGCAGTTCGGGTGCGTCATAGAGCCGCTTCAGCACGCCGATTTCCATCGCTGCGCCAAGTAGCGCGGCGCAGGCACCCGCGATCAGCGCAGCGGCCCAGAAGCCGAGCGCTGCATCGTCATATGCACCGAGCGCGGTGCCCGCCGAGAATGCAATGAACGCGCCCAGCATGTACAGCGAGCCGTGTGCGAAATTGACGACGCGCGTCACACCGAAAATCAGCGTGAGTCCGGCGGCGATCAGGAACAGCGACGAGGCGGACGCGAGGCCGTTCAGTAACTGGACAGCAAAGGACGCGAGCGACACCCGTCGGCGGAAGCGAAGACCGGATCGAACGCGCGGGGCGGCGGAGACCGCGCCTAGTCCGCAGGGCGCAGCCGGCGCACCACGTCGTCAGGCGGAAGGAAATCCTTGCCGTCCGCATAGCGCCAGTCGGTCATCACCCCCTTGCCGTCGCGCACTGCCGTGCGCCCCACGTAGGCACCCATCGTCGACTGATGATCGATCGATCGGTATACGACGGCGCCGAACGGCGTATCGACGCGCAAGTCGTTCATCGCCGCGACCAGTTTCAAGGCGTCCGTCGATCCCGCGCGTTCCAAGGCAGCCGCCGCTGATTTGACGGCGCTATAGCCGACGACCGAACCGAGGCGCGGGTAGTCGTCGAATTTTTTCTGGTATGCGTCGCGGAATCGGCGATGCTCCGGTGTATCGATCGCGTACCACGGGTATCCGGTGACGTACCACCCGACAGGCGCCTCGTCCTTCAACGGATCGAGGTATTCGGGCTCTCCGCCGAGGAGATTGAAGACGGGCCGGTCCTTGAACAACCCGCGCAACTCGCCTTCGCGGACGAAGCGCGCGAGATCGGGCCCGAACAACGACGAAAAGATCGCGTCCGGACGCGCATCGAGCAAAGCCTGGACGACAGGACCCGGCTCGATCTTGCCGAGCGGTACGGCTTGTTCGACGAATTCCACGCCCGCACCTTGTTGCGCCTGCATCTGCTGCTTGAATGTCGTCGTGGCCGCCTGGCCGTACTCGTAGTTCGGATAGACGATGGCCCAGCGCCGCTTGCCGACCTTGACAGCGTCGGGGACGAGCATCGCCGTCTGCATGTACGTCGAGGCGCGCAACCTGAACGTGTACTTGTTGCCGTTCTCCCACACGATCTTGTCGGTAAGCGGTTCCGCGGCGATGAACAGCACTTGCCGGCGTTTCGCCAAGTCGGCAACGGCGAGCCCGACGTTCGACGCGAACGTGCCCATCAGCAACGTGACTTTTTCGCGTGTGAGCAGTTCTTCGGCGACGCGGACGGCATCGCCGGGAACACCGTTGTCGTCGCGTGACACGATTTCGAGCTTGCGACCCAGGACGCCACCTGCGGCGTTGACTTCCTCGACTGCAAGCGCCATCCCATGGCGATACGGCTCGAGGAACGCGGGAAACTGCTTGTACTCGTTGATTTCGCCGAGCTTGATCGTCTGTGCGAAGAGCCCGGGCGCCAGGTCGCAGCCTGCGAGCAGGATCGCGAAGAGCAGGAGAACCACGCGGCGCATTGAAGCTCCCGTCGCTTGCCACCGGCCGGCGGCGTCTGCGCAGCGTGAGCGCTGCGACGCAAGCGATGGTAGCAAATCGTTCGGGCGCTATGGATATACCCACACAGCACTGTCGGCGCGGGTGCTGCCGCCGGTAAAATCGTAGGTTTAACTGCTTCGCTCGCATGTTCAACGATATCGTGGCCGCGGAACGGCCGCCTTTGCTCGATTCGTCATTCGGCTTCACGTTCGCGGATCTCTATTCGGTGGAGGGCCTCGCGCGCGTCGATGCACGTTTCCTCGACGAGCTGAAGGCTGTCGACGGCAAGCTCGCCGAGCGCCTGCTCGCGGCGCGGGCGCAGCCGGACACGCTCGACGCCAGGGCCGAAGCGTCGTTGCTGATCGACGTCGCGCCGCATCTCGAAGATTTCTTGTCGCGCCTGTTCGGCATCGTGGCCGACGTGCGGACGCTCGAAGGTCGGCATCACGCGCTGGCGCCAATGTTTGCGATCAAGCGCCAATTCGTCCAGCGCAAGGCGATGAACGCCTGGAAGGCGGACGCGGCGGCGACGTTCGATGGCCAGGCGCTTCGCATCGAACTCGAGCGGCTTCTCGGCCTTCCATCGCGCGACGGTCTTCCCGACAAGCAAAGCGTGCACGAATTCGAGCGCACGTTCGCCGACGCGGTCGCGCGATGGCAACAGGACGAGACGGCGAACGCCGAATCGCTGGACCTCGCGGCTCGCTACGCGGCGTGGGCGTCTCACACCGCCGCCGGCAAGCTGGCGCACCGGGGCGGCGTGCTGTTTCGCGCGCCGCGCAAGCTCGATCAATATCGGCTGGTCCCGGTCGAGACCGTCGCGATCGGCGACGTCAAGGCGCTGCAGATCGATCCCGCGCACGGTCTGCGTCGGCGCGAGGGTTTTGCGCTCACCGATGCCGGAACAGACCTTGTCGGAGCGCTCGATCAGGCGCATTACTGCATCTGGTGTCACGAGCAGGGGAAGGATTCGTGCGCGCGCGGACTGCCGGACAAGAAAGCATCCGCGACATCGTCATCCGCGACATCGTCATCCGCGGTTGCGCATGCAGTGCCGGTCGAAGCGAATCCGTTTCGAAAGTCGATCTTCGGCGTGACGCTCGCCGGTTGTCCGCTCGAGGAACGCATTTCGGAGTTCCACAAGCTTCGCGCCGAGGGCTGGCCGCTCGGTGCCCTGGCGATGATCTGCGTCGACAACCCCATGGCGGCCGCCACCGGTCATCGGATCTGCAACGACTGCATGAAGTCGTGCATCTATCAGAAGCAGGACCCCGTCGACATCCCGCAATCGGAAACGCGGGTTCTGAAGGACGTGCTCGCGTTGCCTTGGGGCTTCGAGATCTATGCCTTGCTGACGCGCTGGAATCCACTCAACCTGCGGCGGCCGCGGCCGCTTTCACCGAGTGGCAAGCGGGTGCTGGTCGTGGGCCAGGGACCCGCGGGATTCACGCTCGCGCATCACCTGCTGAACGATGGCCACACCGTGGTCGCGATCGACGGCCTGAAGATCGAACCGCTCGATCCGTCACTGTCCGGTGTGACTGCAGCGGGCGACCGCGTTCCGTTCTCACCGATTCGCGATATCAGTGCGCTACTCGAACCCCTCGATGATCGCGTGATGGCGGGCTTCGGCGGCGTTGCGGAGTACGGCATCACCGTCCGCTGGGACAAGAACTTCCTGAAGCTGATCCGGCTGTTGCTCGAGCGGCGCGCGAACTACGCATTGTTCGGCGGCGTTCGTTTTGGCGGAAGTCTCGATGTCGACGACGCGTTCGCGCTCGGCTTCGACCACGTTGCGCTTGCAGCCGGCGCGGGCCGTCCGACCGTGCTCGACTTGCCGAACGGACTTGCGCACGGCGTTCGCACGGCCTCGGATTTCCTGATGGCGCTGCAACTGACCGGCGCCTCGAAGACCGACTCGATCGCCAACATGCAGGTACGGTTGCCGGTTGTCGTCATCGGCGGTGGATTGACTGCGATCGATACCGCAACGGAGGCGCTCGCCTACTATCCGGTGCAGGTCGAGAAATTCCTCACGCGCTACGAGGCGCTCGTCGAGGCGCAGGGCCGCGACGCGGTCGAAACCGCGTGGAGCGACCACGAGTTCCTGATCGCCGAAGAGTTCCTGTCGCATGCGCGCGCGTTACGGGCCGAACGCGAGTGCGCGGCGGCGGAAGGCCGTTCGGCCGCGATCATCGAACTGCTGCAGGCGTGGGGTGGCGCCACGATCGCTTATCGCAAGCGGCTGATCGACAGTCCGTCGTATACGCTGAACCACGAGGAAGTCGAAAAGGCGCTCGAAGAGGGCATTCGCTTCGCCGAAGGGCTCACGCCACTGGCGATCGACGTCGATGAAGCGGGACACGCCATCGGGTTGACCGTTTCCGCACAGTCGTATGACGCACAGGGCGCGACAGGCGAGGCGCGACGCACGCTGGTGCCGGCAAGAACGATCCTTGTTGCCGCCGGCACACACCCGAACACCGTGCTCGCGCGCGAGGACGCCGCGCACTTTCATCTGGACGGTCGTCATTTCGAATTGCGTCACGAAGACGGTTCCCTCGCGACGCCGGTGCACGGACTCGCCAAGCCCGCACGTCCCGCGGTTCTTACCGACGTTCGGGACGACGGCCGCGCCGTCAGCTTCTTCGGTGACCTGCATCCGTCGTTCTTCGGCAACGTCGTGAAGGCGATGGCGAGCGCGAAGCAGGGTTATCCGATCGTGTCGCGGATGCTCGCCCGCGTCGCGGCCGCGGATGCACGACCCGATCACGCGTTGTTTGCGGCGCTTAACGCCGCATTTCGCGCGCGCGTCGAGCGCGTCGTGCGCCTCACACCCACAATCGTCGAAGTGATCGTGCATGCTCCGGCGGCGGCGCGCCGGTTCCGGCCCGGACAGTTCTATCGGCTGCAGAACTTCGAGTCTCTCGCCGCGCACGAACAGGGGACGCGGCTCGCGATGGAAGGATTGGCGCTGACGGGTGCGTGGGTTGACCGCGAGCGTGGTCTCGTGTCGGTGATCGTGCTCGAAATGGGGGGATCGTCGGATCTCTGCAACAGGTTGCGCCCTGGCGAGCCGATCGTCCTGATGGGTCCCACCGGGACGCCGACCGAAATCGAGCGCGACAAGACGGTGCTGCTGGTTGGCGGCGGGCTCGGCAACGCGGTTCTGTTTTCGATCGCGCGCGCGTACCGCGACGCCGGATCGAAAGTGCTGTACTTCGCCGGTTATCGCCGGCGGATGGATCGCTACAAGGTCGACGATATCGAGGCGGCGGCCGATGCCGTCGTCTGGTGCTGCGACGAGGGGCCGGGGTTCAAGCCGACGCGCCCGCAGGACCGGGCGTTCGTCGGCAACATCGTCGAGGCGATGCGGGCCTACGCAAGCGGTCGGCTCGGCGCACAGGCCATCGAGCTTCGCGCATGCGATCGAATCATCGCGATCGGGTCCGACAAGATGATGGCGGCGGTCGCAGCGGCGCGCCACAACGTGCTCGCGCCGTACCTGTCACCGAATCATCGTGCAATCGGATCGATCAACTCGCCGATGCAATGCATGATGAAGGAAATCTGCGCGCAATGTTTGCAGCCCCAGCGGGATCCGCAGACCGGCCGCACGCGCTACGTCTTTTCCTGCTTCAACCAGGACCAGCCGCTCGACGACGTCGATTTTCCCGCGCTCGATACTCGCCTGAGGCAGAACGCCGTGCAGGAAAAGCTGACCGCGCGCTGGATCGCGCGCGTGTCGGAGGGCGCTCCCGTCGAGTGGCCGGTTCCTTAGCCTAGAAATCGTCGGCGAATCCGCTGGAAGTTCTTCGCGTTTGCGTTACGCCGTTGCCCGACGCGCAATACAACCCATAAGCGGCAGGGAATGCCGCGGGTGGCGCTGATTCTCGCGATGACACCTCGATAAACCAATTGTTGGCGGTACCGTTGTTGACTTGATTGCGAGGTCCGGTAAAAAAGTAAAACGTCTTGACGTCACTGCCGCCCGCGCGCACCGGCGTCGCGTTGATCGCGCCCGGTTCACGGATACGGAGTTCCAGGTTGTCGGCGTTTGGACCCAGGATGTCGCAACGGACATAATCGGGCGATCGGATGACCATCCCGAATATGTCCTTGTTCGCGCTGCCGCCAAGTGTCCATGGGCTTGCGCTCAAGGGTGCCGCGAGCGAGCACGTTCCGGACGTTCCCGTGCACATCGCGCGCGCCTGACCGAGGTCGTGTGCGTCCATCGATTTTGCAATCCGGAAATCGCCGCCGGTTGTCGTATTCTCCTGCACCGTGCAAAAACCGACGAACGCAGGTTCGGCGGGATCCGTATTGGTATCGTTGAACTCGGCACGCACGTTCAGGTGATTGCCCGCCGGTGCGGCGGCCGCGGCGAAGACGTCGAGGTAGCGGAACATCTGGAATGGCAGGAGCGACCCGCTAACGGTATTGCCGATCTGCACGTTGGTGGTGCCGTCGAACAGCTTGATCGAGTAGTCGACCGCTTCGGCGAGTGCTGCGACAAAGCAATTGGTCTGGATCGTTGGCGTCGCATTCGTCACACGCTTCAACCCGGTGACCGAGGCGACCTGGCCGGAGAAGTAACCGATCGGGTAGCCTTCGACACTGAAGCCGATCTTCGATGGATTCTCGGTGCGCGAAAACGCCGTGAAGAGGTGCGTTTTTTCATTGGCGTCGGCGTCCTCGAGAATGAGCAATCCGAAGTGGCCGCCGGCGCCGAGCGTGCACTGGGCGCCCAGCGTGAACGGCCGCGATTCGTTCGGCTGAAGAACGAATTGCGCACAGGGCAGCTGTCCCGGCGTGAGCGTGTTCAGCGCGTCGTAATACCGGACGTCGAGCGTCAGCACAGCCGATCCAAGATTACGTACCGTCACTTCACCGGTGAACGACGCGGTTTGCACGAGCAGCGGTATGACGATGACGCTGCCGGACCCGGCAGTTGTCATCGCTTGCGTGGAGGTGACCGCGCCGAACGACACAATGGCCAGCGCGAGCCGAAGCCAGCGACCCGATTTCATTCGATTTCTCCCCCGTACGTTGAACGAGGCGCGCGCGGGCTGGAATGAGCCTGCGCGTCGCCGTAACGACCGAGCACCGATACGCAGCCGGTCCCCGCGTCGCGGAGGCAATCTACGCCGCAGTCACTAACGTCGCAAGTGTTCGCACGCGCGGCTGGCGGCCAGATTGCCTCAGCGACGGCCGGCGGCAGAAGGCTTGGCTATTGACGGCCGCGGCCGCCGATCGCGACCGCTACGCGGCGCTCGCGACCCTGGCGCGAACCGCAGGTCGCTCGCGTGCGTCGAGCAAGCCCGCGTGCTCAGCGAGTCGCCGCAGTTCGGCACGCTCGTCGTCACCGACGCCCAGCTGGGGCGGTCGCACGGTCGCGTGCGCGATCAGACCCTGCATCTTCAGGACTTCCTTCATCCGCGGCCGGTAGTCGCGGATCGGGTTGCGCCAGCAGTAGCGGGCGAGCGGCCCGAGCCGATCCCAGATCG
>JAICVH010000294.1 GCA_025935435.1 Burkholderiales bacterium | reverse complement strand
GATCAGGATGAGGAGTCCGCGCAGCGTGATCGGCAGGTTGAGCTTGCGCTCCTTGAGTTCCTGCAGCCCGAGGTCGGTCTTCGCATAGATTTCCGAAGGATCCATCGCTGCGAGCTCGTCGTGCGTCAACGTCGTCATGCGTGCGAACCGAGCAATTATAGTGCCACGCGCACCATGACCGCGGGAGCACCTGCGTCGCGCGCCGCGCCTGCCTTGCGCGTGGTCGCGGCGGGCACGGTGACGCATCGCGGCACTTTGGAGCAGCATCGTGCACGGCGTGCGAGAATCCGCCGCCCGTATCGGAGCGTTCCCGAATGTTCGTTTCGTTCGACCGCCTGCTGCTGGCCGTCAACCGTTGGCTTGTCATTGCGCTGCTGGCGGCAATGGCCGTCATGGTGTTCGCAAACGTCGCTTTGCGGTTCCTCACCGATTACTCGATCCTGTGGGTCGAGGAGGCGTCGCGTTATGCGATGGTCTGGCTGACGTTCATCGGCGCGGGCCCGGTGCTTCGTTACGGCGGCCACATCGGCATCGAGACACTGCAGCAATCGCTCCCTCGCGCCGCGCCGATGCTCCGTGCGCTCGTCGTGGCGCTCCTCGCCGCCTTTTTCGTCGTCATGATCGTCGTCGGTGCGCGGTACGCGACGCTCACGTGGGCGCAGACGACGCCGGTCATGCAGATTCCCGTCGGTGCCGTGTATCTCGCGATGCCGATCGGCTTCGCGCTGATGGTGCTCCACCTGGCGGTCATGGCACGGGGTTTCGTGCGACATCGCACGGTGCTCGGCGACGGCGAGTTCGACGCCGATACGGCGCGGCCGTGACGCGCCTGCCCACTACGTTGCACGCAACCATAACGAGCTACGGATGGTGACCGTACTTTTCGTCGGCTGCGTCGCATTGCTTGCACTTGGCGTGCCGGTGGCATTCGCGCTCGGCGGCGCGACACTCGCGGCGATGTGGTCGGGCAACGTGCCGCTGGTCGCGTTGCCGAAATACCTGTTCTCGGGCATCGACCTCTTCGCGCTCGAAGCAGTGCCGTTTTTCATCCTCGCCGCGGAGTTGATGACGGGCGGCGAGCTCTCCAACGTGCTGCTGCGCTTCGCGTCGCAATTCGTCGGGCGCTTTCGCGGTGGCCTCGGCCACACGAACATCCTGACCATCACGTTCTTCTCGGGAATTTCCGGCTCCGCACTGGCCGACGCGGCGGGACCCGGCGCGATCATGATCCGCATGATGCGCGACGACGGCTACGCGCCGGAATATGCGGCCGCGCTGACGGCGGCGACGTCGATCCTCGGCCCCATCATTCCGCCGTCGATCAGCGTCATCATCTACGCGCTCGCGTATCCCGATGTGAACCTGGTCGGATTGCTGATTGCGGGCGTCATTCCCGGCATCCTGATCGCCGTGGCGATGGCGGCGATCAATCACGTCGTCTCGGTGCGCCGCAATTACCGAGGGGCCGAAGAGCGGCTTCTGTTGCGCGACTATCTGCGCAACACGTGGCGCGCGCTGCCGGCGCTGGTATTGCCGGTGCTGATCCTCGGCGGCATCGCGTCGGGCGCATTCACGCCGACGGAGGCCTCGGTCGTCGCCGTCTTCTACGCGCTCTTTGCCGGGCACTTCATCTACCGCACGCTCGCGTGGAACATGCTGCCCGGTATTCTCGCGCGCTCGGCGCTGATGACCGCGTCGGTGCTGATCATCGTCGGCATGTCGGCGGCGTTTGCGTGGGTGCTGACAGTATCGCGCGTGCCGCAGCAGCTGACCGACTGGATCGTTGCGATGCAGCTGTCGCCGCTCGCGTTCCTGTTCGCCGTGAACGTGCTTTTACTCGTGTTCGGCATTTTCATCGAGCCGCTGCCCGGCATCGTCGTGCTTGTCCCGATCCTCGCGCCGATCGCGCATGCGCTCGGCGTCAATGACCTGCAGTTCGGCATCCTGGTCGTCGTCAACCTCACGATGGGAATGATCACGCCTCCGGTGGGAGGGCTGCTCTTCGTGACGTCGATCGTCGCGAAGGTCCCGCTCGCGCGGCTGGTGCGGGAGTTGTGGCCGTTCCTGTGGGCACAGCTCGGCGTGCTCGCGCTGCTGTCGCTGTTTCCTGCGCTGTCGGCGTGGCTGCCAGGACTGTTCGGATACCGATAGAACTTCGGGGTCGGAGGAAAAGTTCGACGGTCTCCTCCGACCCCAAACGCGATCACTTGTAATTGCGAATGCGGTCGATGTTCTCCTGACCGAATTTCTTGCCGAACTCGGCGAACGTCGGCGCAAGCGCCGCCTGGAACTTCGCCTTGTCGACGTTCTCGACGACCTGCATGCCCTTCGCGCGCAGATCTGCGACCGCTTTGCGCTCGTCGTCGTCGATGCGTGCGCGGTTCGCCTTCACCGCTTCCCTGGCCGCGTCCTCGAATGCCTGCCTGTCGGCCGGCGACAGCTTGTCCCATTGCGCCTTGCTCATCAGAATCAGCGCTGGTGAATAGACATGGCCGGTAAGCGTCAGATATTTCTGGACCTGATCGAGCTTCGCCGACGTGATGACCGACAGCGGATTCTCCTGCCCGTCGACGGTGCCCTGTTGCAGCGCGGTGAACACTTCGGTAAACGCCATCGGCGTCGGAATGATGCCGAACGCGCGGTACGCCTGGATGTGCACCGGGTTCTCCATCGTGCGCATCTTGAGGCCTTTCAGGTCCTCCGGCGCGTTCACCGGGTGCTTGCTGTTGGTCATGTTGCGAAAGCCGTTCTCGCCCCACGCGAGCGCATGGATGCCCTTGGCCTCGAACTTGTCGAGCATCTGTCGGCCGATCGGCCCGTCCAGCACCGTCCGCGCATGCGCGTAGTCGCGAAACAGGAACGGGATATCGAGGATTGCAATGTCGGGCACGAAGTTGGGCACCGGCCCGGTCGACGTCATCGTCAGGTCGAGCGTCCCGAGTTGCAGCGCCTCGATCGATTCGCGCTCCGCACCAAGCGCGCCCGAGTAGAAGTTCTGGATCTTGTAACGGCCGTTCGTGCGCTTCTCGATTTCGCGTGCAAACGTGTCGATCGCGACGCCGTAATGCGAGTTCTGCGCGACCGAAATGTTCATGCGCAGCGCCGTCTGCGCGGCTACCGGCAACGCAAACAGCGCAGCGCACGCCGCGATGCAAGCGGCAAACCATCGAAAATCACGCTTCATGGAGTCCTCCAGTGATCCGCCGGACGAGCGCCTGGTCCGACGTTTCGCAAAATGGGGCCGGATTCTAGCAGTCCAAGCCGTGTGCCGAGGGCCGCTCGCCATCCTCGACCGGTGCTGAAGTCAAACACGCGCGGCGTCCGATCGACACGGGGCTGCCTGTAGAATCATCGTTCGCTGCGTCGCCGCTGCGCGTGGCGGCTTCCATGCTCGATCCCGCCTTCACCTCCGCGCTCGCGAGGCTCGTTCCGCCGGCCGCGCTCCTGACCGCCGCCGAGGACACGCGGCCGTACGAATGCGATGGCCTCACGCTCTATCGCCAGCTACCGGGCGCGGTGTTGCTGCCCGACACCGAAGCGCAGGTCGTCGAGATCCTCCGGCTTTGTCATGCCGCAGAGGTGCCCGTGGTTGCGCGCGGCGCCGGTACGAGCCTTTCGGGCGGGGCATTGCCCGCGGCGAACGGCGTCGTCCTGTCGCTTGCCAAGTTTCGCCGCATTCTCGCGATCGATCCGCTCGCGCGCACGGCGCTGGTCGAGTCCGGCGTGCGCAATCTGGCGATCTCGGAAGCCGCCGCGCCCTACGGTTTGTTCTACGCCCCGGATCCGTCATCGCAGATCGCATGTTCGATCGGTGGCAATGTCGCCGAGAATGCCGGCGGCGTTCATTGCCTGAAATACGGACTCACCGTGCACAACGTCCGCAAGCTTCGTGCGGTGCTCGTGACGGGCGACGTCATCGAGGTCGGCAGCGAAGCGCTCGACGTGCCGGGCTACGACCTGCTCGCGCTGATGACGGGCAGCGAAGGGTTGCTCGCAATCATCACGCAGATCACGTTGAAGCTGTTGCCGAAGCCCCAACTCGCCCAGGTGGCGCTGGCGGCATTCGACGACCTGGAAAAGGCCGGTGCGGCAGTCGGTGCCGTGATCGCTGCCGGAATCATTCCCGGCGGCCTCGAGATGATGGATCAGGCAGCGACGCGCGCGGTCGAACAGTTCGTC
>JAICVH010000506.1 GCA_025935435.1 Burkholderiales bacterium | reverse complement strand
AGCGCTTCGACCAGCGGATAGCGGATCGAAATCGGCTTCCGGCAGGCACTGCACGCGCCACGCAGCGCGAGCCAGGAGACGACGGGAATGTTCTCGAGCGCGCCGATGCGATGCCCGCAATCCGGACATGCCGATCGAGGCACGGCGAGGTTGTAGGTCGGCGGGTTTTCTTCGGGCACCGTCTCGCCGCGCAACTCGGCGCACTGCACGCGCCAATCTCGCTCCATCATTCTCGGCAAACGATGGACGACGACGTTCAGGAAGCTTCCGACGCAAAGACCCACGAGGAGTGCGAGCGCAACGACCGCGACGGGATGAGCCAGGAGACCGGTCATGCGTCGCTCAGCAAGCGAACGGCCGTCGAGCGCGCGCGACGTGTGCCGCTGCGTGCACGCAGGGCATCCGGCTGCCGGCCATGATTCCGGCAGCCACTGCCCGTGAAATCAAATCACCGCGCCGAGCTTGAAGATCGGCAGGTACATCGCCACGACGAGTCCACCGACGACGACGCCGAGGAACACGATGATGATCGGTTCGAGCAGGCTCGACAGCGCCGTGACCGCATCGTCCACCTCGCGTTCGTAGAAGTCGGCGATCTTGCCGAGCATGTTGTCGAGCGAGCCGGATTCCTCGCCGATCTGCGTCATCTGCAGCACCATCGGCGGAAACAGGTTCACCGCCGCCATTGCGTTGGTGAGGCTGGTACCCGTACTGACGTCGGTCTGGATCCGTTTCGTGGCCGCGATGTAGACCATGTTCCCCGACGCGCCGCCCACGGCGTCAAGCGATTCGACGAGCGGCACGCCTGCCGCGAACATCGTCTGCAGCGTGCGCGTCCAGCGGGCGATCGTCGCCTTTTCGAGAATGCCGCCGACGATTGGAAGCTTGAGCGACAGCCGGTGCATCAAGTAGCGCATGCTCTCGGAGCGTCTTATGGAGAGGCGAATGCCCACGAAGATGCCGACGACGATGATCAGCATCGCCCACCAGTACGCGACGACGAAATCGGAGATGTCGATGACGACCGTTGTGAGCCACGGCAGGTTGGCGCCGAAGCTCGAGAACACGCTTTTGAACGCCGGGATCACGAAGATCATGATCACGAACGTCACGACGACCGCAACGACGATGACCGCAATCGGATAGAACAGCGCCGACTTGATCTTGCTCTTGATCGCGAGAATCTTTTCCTTGTACGTCGCGAGCCGGTCGAGGATGGCGTCGAGCATGCCCGCCGTTTCGCCGGCCTGCACCAGGTTGCAGTAGAGCTGGTCGAAGTGCTTCGGGTGCTCGCGGAATGCCTGCGACAGGCTCGAACCCGTTTCGACCTTGTTCTTGAGATCGAGCATCAACCGCGAAAACCGTGCATTGCTGTGTCCGCGCGCGATGATGTCGAACGATTGCAGCAGCGGCACGCCGGCCTTCAGCATCGTCGCGAGCTGCCGCGTGAAGAACGTGATGTCCTTTTCGTTGACCGAGCGGCCGCCGCGAAACGACTGGCGCTTGATCTTGACGACGCGGATGCCCTGTCGGCGCAGGTTGGTCGTCGCAACCGTCTCCGATACCGCGCGCATCTCGCCGCGCATCGGCTTGTTGTTGCGGTCGACGCCTTCCCACAGGAACGTCTGGTCTTTGACCTTGAGGTCCCTGCGCGCTACGGTTGCCGTGGCCATCGCATGTCCTTCTGCGGCGGACGCCGCATCTACTCGTTGGTGACCGCCTCGATTTCCTCGAGGGAGGTCGTACCGCTCTTCACCTTGATCAAGCCCGATTGTCGCAGGTTGCGCACGCCCTCGCGCTGCGCCTGCTCGGCGATGTCGATCGAATTGCCGTTGCGCATGATGAGCTGACGCATCTCGTCGGTGATCGGCATCACCTCATAGATTCCGGTGCGGCCCTTGTAACCGGTGCCTTTGCAGTGATCGCAGCCGATCGGTCCGAACGGTTGCCAGCTGCCGTCGAGATCCTCTTCCTCGAAACCCGCGCGCAACAGTGCCTCGGGTGGAATGTCCTCGGGTCGCTTGCACTGGGGGCAGAGCTTGCGCGCCAGCCGTTGCGCGGTGATCAGGTTGACAGACGATGCGATATTGAATGGTGCGACACCCATGTTCAGCATCCGCACGAGCGTCGACGGTGCGTCGTTCGTGTGCAGCGTCGAGAGCACGAGGTGCCCCGTCTGCGCGGCCTTGATCGCGATGTCAGCCGTATCCAGGTCGCGGATCTCACCGACCATGATCACGTCCGGGTCCTGGCGCAGGAACGCGCGAAGTGCGAGGCCGAACGTCAGTCCGGCTTTTTCATTGACGTTCACCTGATTCACGCCAGGGAGCATGATTTCCGCAGGATCCTCGGCGGTCGCGATGTTCACACCGGGCTGATTGAGGATCGACAGGCACGTGTACAGCGAAACGGTCTTGCCGCTGCCGGTCGGCCCCGTCACGAGGATCATGCCGTACGGGCGTCCGACGGCGAACAGCAACGCCTGTTGCTGGTCGGGCTCGTAGCCAAGCGCCTCGACGCCGAGCTTCACGCCCGATGAATCGAGGATCCGCATCACGATCTTCTCGCCGAAGAGCGTCGGCAGCGTCGACACGCGGAAGTCGATCGCGCGATTTTTCGACAGCACGAGCTTCATGCGGCCGTCCTGCGGGACGCGCTTCTCGGCGATGTTCAGGTCCGCCATCACCTTGAGGCGGGAGATCAACCCGCCCTGGAGGTTCTTGGGCTGCGGGCGCATCGGCTCGTGAAGCACGCCGTCGACCCGGAAGCGGATCCGCACGTCCTT
>JAICVH010000022.1 GCA_025935435.1 Burkholderiales bacterium | reverse complement strand
GGATCCGGCCCGGTCCCCGCCTCGAGCGGCAGTTGTGCAACGCCGCCGCAACCGGCAGCGAGCAACGCGATCGCGACAGCAATCCGGCGCAGGTTCACAGGGCGCCTCATCGGCGGTTCGGCGGCGCAGAGGGAATCTGCCCCCCGTACAGGATCGACAGCGCGCCGGGACGGTGGTTCGTGCGCGTTGGCCCGGCCAACGGCGCGGTGACCAGGTCTCTTGCGACCGCCTACTCTCCCATCGTTTCTCGCTGCTCGAGGTCGATGCGCAGCTCGTACAGATCGTCGTCGAGCGCATCGCGCACCGAAACCACGCCGACCGGGCGCTCGAATTCGACGACCGGCAAATGCCGAAACTTGCCTTCGTGCATCATCCGCAGCGCCCGCACGAACGGCTCGTCGGGATGGATCGTCTGCGGCTGCGCGGTCATCACGTCGGCCAAGCGCGTCGTGTGTGGATCACGGCCTTCGGCCAGCAGCCTGAACAGCGCGTCGCGCTCGGTGAAAATACCGATCAGCCGCGCATGATCGACGACCAGCAACGCGCCCACGTTGCTGCGCTTCATGATGCGCGCCGCATCGACGACGGTCGTGATCGACGGCGCAACGACGGGTGGACGACCTTCGACGATCGATCGGAGGGAGCGTATCGGCATCGTGTGAGGGCTCGATGGTCGCGCGAACCGCGCGAATCGGCAGGATACGCGATGCGCGCGCTTCGCGCACGCGCCGGCGATGCGCAACACGCGCCGCGTCGCGGGCTGCCGGCAAACCACCCGCGTCGCCGATCAGTCCTGGCGGGCGTCCGGGATCCACATCGACGCTATGCATACTCGCGCGCGCACCATCGGGCACTTCGTTCCATCCACTCGGGCTGTTCAGCAGCGAATACACGCGCATCGCTGATCCGCATCTCGCGCGATCGGCGGCGCACCGCGTCGATCTCACTTTTCTAGTCGTACATCGCTGCAACGAGTTTGCGCCATCGACGTTCGAACCGCACCACAAGGTTCGATGGACAGAAACGGTTGTGGTGCTTTGGCTGTCGCCGACGCAAAAATTTCCAAACCGCGATCTTCACATTTGCCGTTGCATGCCTGCGCAATCGACTGACGATGGCCGTGGTCCCTCTACCGCACGCAACTGTAGTGAATGGCATGCACGGTGCTAGAGAAGTCTCTGCGATCACCCGCGGTCTGCGGGACACGAGCGTCGCCAATCTGAGACGAAAGGAACACACATGAAGGCATTGAGACTCCAATTGCTTGCAGCTGCAGTGTCGTTGGCGATGGCCGCCACGGCGGGCGCGGCGGGCACGAGCAGCAGCACGACCACCGGTGCCACGACGTCGACGACGGCCGGGGCGGCGAACAACACCAATTCCATGGTGAATGGAACCAATACGATGAAGGGCGGAATCCCCGCCGAATGCTCGGCGCTAACCGGCAAAGCGTTGAGCGATTGCGTCCGCGATCACAATCCGTCGTCGACGCGCTCGCGGGCGGGTGACCACCCGGCCGCGACGTCGCCGGGCGTCGCCGGCAAGGCAGCGGATTCGGATGTGCGCCGCGGCTCGGCGTCGCGCAACGACAAGAGCGGCAGCGGCAGCGGGAACACGGGCACGACGGGCACGGCCGGCACGACGGGTTCGACCGGCGCAGGTGCGGCCGGATCGACGGGCGGTGGCGACACCGGCAGCAGCGGCACCGGCGGCGGCACGGGCAAGTAACGCGTCGGTTACACACCTACGCTCGTTGCAGCAGGAGTCCGACGGCCAGCGGCGCGAACTTCGCGCATGCTGGCCGAGCCGCAACGGGCGTTAACGGAGAAGATCATGGCAGAGACCGGAAGACTCGAGAGCGCGGGTAAATCGCGCGTGCAGGACATGGGGGACCGCGCGCAGGATTACCTCGACCGCGCGTCGCAAACCGCGTCGGACAAAATGGATCGCGTTGCCGACACGGCGCGCCGTTCCGTCGACACCGCGGCCGAATCGGCAAAGGCCGGCCTCGACTGGGCGTCCGACCAGGCGTCGATGTTGCGTGATCGGAACGCCGCGCTCGTCAATGCGCTGACCGACTCCGTGACGTCACGCCCGCTCGTCGCCATTGGCGTTGCGGCGGCCGTGGGCTACATACTGGGACGTTTGTTGCGCAGCGGCGATTGAACGCGGACGCATCGCTCGCCGGGCCTGCCCGCCCGCGCTTCGATGCCAAAGCCAGCCGGACCGTGACGCGGTACCGGCTGGTGTTGTTTCTGGCCGCCGTCCCTGTACTGGTTGCAGGCTGCATCACGCTCACCGACGAGCCGCGCGCGCTCGTGCAGCGCGACGATGGCTCCGTCGCCGTGCAGTCGCTCCATTGCGGCGTTGGAGACACGCGTGCACCAACGCGCGCACCGGCCGAAGCACTCGATCCCCAGGCAATCCGCCTCGTCACCTGGAACCTTCACAAACAGCAGGACGCCGGCTGGCAACGCGACCTGACGACGTTCGCCGCGGGTCGTGACCTCGTGTTGCTGCAGGAGATCGTTCTCGATGCGCCGCTTCGCGATGTGATTGCGGACGCAGGATTGCGATGGGTGATGGCCAGTTCATTCCTGTACGACGCGCGCGATATCGGGGTGCTGACCGCCGCACGAACAGCGCCGCTTGCCACGTGCACGCAACGGGTCGTCGAGCCGGTGCTGCGCCTGCCGAAGTCGACGGTCATCACGTGGTTTGCGCTGCGCGGCGACGTCGCAACACTCGCGGTCGTCAATGTTCACGCGGTGAACTTTGCGTTGACGCTCGGTGCGTATCGCGCGCAATTCGACGCGGTCGTTGCCGCGCTGGCCGAGCATCGCGGACCGCTCGTACTCGCTGGCGATTTCAACACGTGGACCGACGCCCGCAGCGCTGTCGTAAAGGATGCCGCGGCGCGACTGGGTCTGGTCGAAGTTGCGTTCGACGATGATCGACGACGCGTGTTCTTCGGGCATCAAGTCGATCGCATCTACGTGCGCGGGCTCGAACGCATCGCATCGTCCGCGATACCCGTGACGTCTTCGGATCACAATCCGGTCGCCGCGACGCTCCGCGTCGCGCGCTGAACAAGGCGCAGGTGGACCTGATCTGCGTGCGGCCCGAGGGGCTCTACTGTCCCGCGGGTGATTTCTACATCGATCCGTGGCGTCCGGTCGATCGCGCCGTCATTACGCATGCGCACGGCGACCATGCACGAGGCGGCAGCAGCCGTTATCTCGCCGCTCAGCCGGCGGCCAGTGTGTTGCGGCTGCGCCTCGGGGACGTCACGCTCGACACATTGCCGTACGGCGCGCGAATCCGCATGCGCGACGTGACGGTCTCGCTCCATCCGGCGGGTCACGTACTCGGCTCGGCGCAGGTCCGCATCGAGCATCGCGGCGAAACGTGCGTGGTGTCCGGCGATTACAAGCTCGCACCGGACCCGACGTGCGATGCGTTCGAGGCGTTGCGCTGCGACACGTTCGTGACCGAATCGACGTTCGGCCTTCCGATCTACCGGTGGGTCGATCCGGCGATCGTGTTCGATGACATCGCCGCCTGGTGGCACGGCAACGCGACGGCCGGGCGCACGAGCATTCTGTACGCGTACGCGTTCGGGAAGGCACAGCGTATCGAGACTGAACTTGCAGCCGTGGGCGCGCTCGACATCGGACCGCTGGTGGTCCATGGTGCGATCGCGTCGCTCAACGCTGCCTATCGCGCGGCAGGCGTGCTGGTGCCGCCCGGACAGCGCGTGGTCGACACGGACAAGTCGGCATTGCGCCGCGCGCTGGTGCTGGCGCCGCCGTCTGCTGCCGGCACGCCGTGGCTTCGCCGCTTCGGTGATTTCAGCGATGCGCTCGCTTCGGGATGGATGCAGGTCCGTGGCGCGCGCCGCCGACGCGCACTCGATCGCGGCTTCGTGCTGTCCGACCACGCCGATTGGCCGGCCCTCGACGCTGCGATCAACGCGACGGGCGCCGCGCGCATCATCGTTACGCACGGACACGTGCCGGTCATGGTGCGCTGGCTGAACGAGCGCGGATGGCGCGCGGAGGCGTTTGCAACGGAATTCGACGACCAAGGCGAGGCCGATGCACTGCCACCGCCAGCGTCCGACACTGCGGTGAATGCGACCGGCGCAGCCGACGCGAACGTTCCGAACGGCGCGGCCGACGCTGAGACCGATGCGACCGGCGCTGCTGAGGCGACCGATGCGACCGGCGCGCCCGCCGCTGCAATCAATGCGGCGGACGCACCGCACGCGTGATCCTGCCCGATGCAACGCTTCGCGAGCCTCTATGCGGAACTCGACGCGACGACGTCGACAAACGCCAAGCTTGGCGCGCTCGAACGCTATTTCGGCGCGGCACCCGCCGAAGACGCGGCGTGGGCGGCGTTCTTTTTGGCCGGCGGGCGCCCGCGACAGGCCGTACCGACCGCGGTGCTGCGCGACGTAGCGATCGCCTCGGCTGGCGTACCCGCGTGGTTGTTCGACGAGTGCTATCACGCGGTTGGCGACCTGGCAGAAACGATCGCCCACGTGCTGCCGCCGCCCGCGCAGGTCAGCGATGCAGGCCTCGCCGAATGGATGACGCAGCGCGTGCTGCCGCTGCGTGGCCTGCCCCGCGACATCATCGCCGAGCGCCTGCGCGCGTACCTGGCGCAACTGGACCAGGCCGGCCGCTTCCTGCTGCTCAAGATGCTCGGCGGCGGTTTTCGCGTCGGCGTATCGCGGTTGCTCGTCACGCGCGCGCTTGCTGCGAGCGCAACGGTCGATCCGAAGGAGATCGCGCAGCGCCTGATCGGATACACCGGCATCGAGCGACAGCCGAGCGCGGACGATTTCCGCGCGCTCGTCGCGCCGCCGGCCGCGTCGGCGCCCGCGTCGCCGCATCCGTATCCGTTTTTCCTCGCGCATCCATTGACGGCGCCGCTCGCGACGCTGGGCTCACCCGACGACTGGCTCGTCGAATGGAAATGGGATGGCATTCGGGCACAGCTCGTACGCCGCGCCGCCGGCACATGCTTGTGGTCCCGGGGCGAGGAGCTCATTACCGAGCGCTTTCCCGAGTTCGCCGCGATCGCTGACGCGCTCGACGATGGCACGGTGATCGACGGCGAGATCGTCGTCATGCGCAACGGTCACGTCGAACCGTTTGCCGTGCTTCAGACACGCATTGGCCGCCGCGCGTTGTCGGCGAAGGTGCTTGCCCAGGCGCCCGCGGTGTTGCTCGCTTTCGATCTGCTCGAAACGGACGGCCGCGATGTGCGTGCGCGACCCCTGCACGAAAGGCGCGCGCTGCTCGCAGCAATCGTCGAGCGCATCGCGCATCCAGGTCTGCGCCTGTCGCCGGTCATCTCGCGTGCGACGTGGGACGATTACGCGGCGCTTCGCACGCAATCGCGTGCCAACGGCGCCGAAGGCCTGATGCTGAAGCATCGCGAGGCCGGCTACGGCGTCGGTCGCACGCGCGAAGCCGGCACCTGGTGGAAATGGAAGATCGACCCGATGACGGTGGACGCGGTCCTCGTGTACGCGCAGCGCGGTCACGGCCGGCGCGCAAGCCTCTATTCCGATTACACGTTCGCCGTTTGGGATGCGCGCGAAGGCGCACGGCGGCTGACGCCGTTCGCGAAGGCGTACTCGGGCCTCACCGACGACGAGCTTCGCGCCGTCGATGCCGAAATCCGCAGGACGACGATCGAAAAATTCGGACCGGTGCGAAGCGTGACGCCCACGCTCGTGTTCGAACTGGGCTTCGAGGGAATACAGCGCTCGCCGCGACACAAGTCAGGCGTCGCCGTGCGCTTTCCGCGCATTCTGCGCTGGCGCCACGACAAGCCGGTCGACGAAGCGGATACGCTCGATGCGCTCGAGGCGCTGCTGCGTGGATGATTTCGAGCGGTTGCGATACGCCGCCGGCACGGGCGCACGACTTGATTCGAGTGCGCGCGTCAGCGCAGCGCATTCGACACCACCTTGTCCCAGGCGAGCGTCAGCGTGTTCACGTCGCGGCGCGCAGCGTCCACGCCGAATTCGGCGGCCGGCACGACGAGCCTGAACCCGCCGCCGGCCTCCTGCTTCACGTCGATGATGAACGTCAGCTTCAGCGACGCAAGGCGAATGCAGGGTTCTTGCGTCGACGAGCGCATGAAGCCGTCGATGGCCGCGTTGAGACTGCGCGCAACCGGCCCGGCTGCCGACGGCGCGGTGTCGATGTCGACGATGCGCGAGGCACCCGCGACGTCGAGCTTCAGCACGATGTCCTGCGTGAACCTGCGCGATCCGGCCGCCGATGCAAACGGCGATACCGCAACGCCGGCGAGCGGGAGTGCCACCAGCCGCACTTCACCATCGACGCTGACCTCGCCGACGCGCTGCATATCAAGGGTGATCGCGGCATTGCGCAAATCGACTTCTCTGGGCTCCGACGTCCCGCAGCCGGCGGCTTGACTGCGCACGCGCCAGTGAACCTCCCGCAACTCGGCTTTCAAGTCGTCGAAGAACTCGCCGAGCGGTTTGCCGGTGAGGCCGGGAACGCTAACCGGTGCGCTCGCACAACCGGCAAGCGCAATGACCGCCGCGGCGAACGCGAGCGGCGGCAGCCCGCTCATCGTTTCACTCGCAGCGCCTGTGCGTGCGTACGAAGCGTCGCGACGAGATCGCGCAGCGCGGGATCGACGATCGGCTCGGCGACCGTCACGCGGCTGCAGCGACCACCGTCGTCGACGGCGATCGTGTAACGACGCGCATCGGGCTTCGTGCGTGCGGCCTCAGGCAGAGGTCGCGTCAACAGGCCTGCACGGTCGACGAGATCACGTAACGTCATGCGCTCGGCTACCGGCAGCGCATCGCACTCGATGGTGACCGGCTTCGCGAGGCCGGGAAACGCCGCGAGTCCGCCGTCGATCGAGAAATCGATGCGCACGTCGTGAACGTCAGCTCGCGGCCTTGATGCCGACCGCTTCCCACGCCGCGATGACCGCCTGTCGCTCGACCTTGCCGAACAGTTGTGACGCATTGCTCGCCGTATACCGCGCGAACTGACGGAAGGTTGCCGTCCGCTTGAGGCGCTTGTCGCGCAGCGTCTCGTACCAGATGCGCCCTGCCTTCTCCCACGCGTGTCCGCCGAGCGCCGTGGCGGCGAGGTAGAACGCGTGATTGGGAATGCCCGAATTCGTATGCACGCCGCCGTTGTCGGCAGACGTGCGGACGAAGCCCGCCATCGTCGCGGGTTGCGGGTCGCGGCCAAGCACCGGGTCGTCGAACGCGGTCCCGGGCGCCTTCATCGAGCGCAGCGCGACGCCCTTCACGTTATGCGTGAACAGGCCCTCGCCGATCAGCCAATCGGCTTCATCGGCGCGCTGACCGCGTGCGTATTGCTTGACGAGCGAACCGAACACGTCGGAGACCGATTCGTTCAGCGCACCGGCCTGCCCGAGATAGACGAGCCCCGCTTCGTCGCCGGTGATCCCGTGCGCGAGTTCGTGTGCGATGACATCGAGCGAAATCGTGAAGCGGTTGAACAGATCGCCGTCGCCATCGCCGAACACCATCTGCTGGCCGTTCCAGAACGCGTTGTCGTAGCGGCTGCCATAGTGCACGGTGGCGTCGAGACGAAGGCCTTCGTCGTCGATCGAATTGCGATCGTACACGTCGGCGAAGAAATCGAACGTCGCGCCCAGGCCGTCGTACGCCTCGTTGGCATCGATGTCCTCGGTCGCCGCGCTGCCCTCGGTGCGCACCGTGCGGCCCGGGAGCACCTCGCGATTCTGCGCATCGTATACGGTGCGCTGTCGCGCGCTGACCGGCACGCTCAACAGGTTGCGATGCGCGCGAGCCTCGAGCAGTTCGTGCGTCGCGCGCGCCAGTCGCAACGTCTGGTCAGTGGCAAGCGTGTCCAGCGCCGCTTCGCGTTGTGCGCGCGTCCCATTGGCGGCGATCCTGCGCAGCATTTCCGGCGGCAGGATCGCGCAACCGCAACGTGCACGAGTTCTTGGCATCGACAGGCCCAGCGTCGCTGGCTGTTGTACCACGCCGGGTCCGGCGCCGCACGCGCGCGAAAACGAGTGGACGCCGCTCGGCAAACGACGGCGAGTCTGGCCTACGCCCCGCCGCGTTGCAGGTTGAAAACGACACCGCCACCGGAAAAATATTCCGGCGTCCTGTGCGCGCTTATGCCTTGCAATGGACGGCGACGTAACGCCGCCGCGACACGCTCGTCAGGCGGCGGGGCGTTGTCCGCGGAAGATCGGCGTTACTTTGGGGGTGGTTTCGACGGTTTCACGCGTCGAAGCCGGCGTCTGACGGCGATTTTCGCGCCGGATGCGTGCAAATGTCTTGCGCAGATCGGTATTGGCGCTGGATGTATAGCGAAAGGTAGGGTCGAGAATCGATTTCATGCGCACCTCCATGCGCGGGGTCACTTCGGTCAGCGTGCCGCACTACGGGATTTCGGCAAGCCTGCATCGACGGCGTGCAATGTGCTGCAAGATCTTTGCCACCACGCGCAGCGCAACCATGCCGTCGAATGAGGCGCAGGTTGGAATGATTGACGCAGCGCGTGTCGTTTGTCAAACAAACCGACGTCCCGAACAGCGCGTTGTCGTCTCAACGCGACGAACGGCGGAAGCCGGTGCGCCAAAAGCGCAACAGCGCGTAGCCGCCGATCATTCCTCCCAGATGCGCGAAGTGCGCCACGCCCTCCTGCGACCCTGTGACGCCGAGGAACAACTCGAGCACCGCATAGAGCACGACGAACACGCGCGCAGGCAACGGAATGGGCGGGATCAGAAGCATGATGCGATTGTTCGGAAAGTACATGCCGTAGGCGAGCAGCAGCCCGAACACGCCGCCCGAAGCGCCAACCGTCGGATATACGTTCGAAGCGAACATCGCCACGACGAGCTGGGTTATCGCAGCGGACACCACCGACGTGAAATAGAACGTGACGTAACGCCGCGTGCCGAACACCCGCTCGATGGCCCCGCCGAACATGTACAGCGCGAACATGTTGAATGCGAGATGCAGCAGCGTTCCATGCAGAAATGCGTAAGTGACGAGCTGCCAGACACCGAACGACGCACCAATGTTGTAGCTGCCGGTCGCGAGCGGCCACAGCGCGAAGGGCACGATGATGCCGGGCACGATCGACTGCAGCAGAAACACCCCGATGTTCGCGACGATCAGGGCTGTGGTGGCGGGAGGCATGAGGCGCGGCGGGCGTGCGCACGGCGCGCACTCGTCGCTACATGGGGACGCGCGAACGCCTGCTCAAGTAGGCGATGATGCATGCTGGCGGGAGCGTTCGCGCGCCCGCGGCTCGGCGCCATCCTGCCCGCTCGCACGGGCACCAGGCATGCACGCTGCGGGCACTCGTACAGACGCGCCCGGCGATCACGCTAGAATTTCGGGTGCCGTCGTCGTGGTCCCCGCAACATGGAAGCGTCTGCCGTTCCTCCGCCGCGCATCATCCGTCATCCGGTCGCGCTGATCGACGACTTCCTGCCCGAGACGACGTGGCGGGCGCTGCTCGCACGCGTATTGGCGAGCGAAGCACAGTTCCAGCCGTCCGCAACGCACGATGCGCGCAGCGACTATCGGCGGTCGCTGGTGCTGAATCCACCACCGGACCTCGTGCAACCGGTGGTCGACCGCGTACGTCGCCTGACGCCCGGCGTCCTGCCCTCGCTACGCGTACAGCCGATCGAGATTGGGGTCGTCGAGGCGCAGATCACTGCGAGTGTCGATGGTAGCTTCTTCGGCGTGCACACCGATGCCGACAAGCTCAAGGTCCCGAAGCGTTACCTGACGTACGTGTACTACTTCAACCGCCCGCCAAAGGCTTTCACCGGAGGCGAGTTGCGGATCTACGACGACATCCTGCGCAACAACAAGCTGGGGCGCGCGGACACGTTCAACGTCATCGAACCGCTGCACAACCGCATCGTGCTGTTCTGGGCGCGGACGATGCACGAAGTGATGCCCGTGCACGTGCCATCCCGCAGCTTCGCGGACGCGCGGTTTACCGTGAACGGCTGGGTAAACGCCGCTTAGCCGGGCGCCGGCGGACACGTCGCGCGGCGGCGATCACTGCCCGTATTCTCGCGGCGGACGTTCGGCGCATTGTGGAATCTGCGGCGCGCCCGCGGCCTCGCAAAAGCGCGTTCGCGCGCGGTGCTCGCAGGCAATGCGCGCGAAGAACGTTTCGTGCGAACACGTCTCGAGTGCGTCGGCCAAGCCGAGCACACGGTCGTAGGACGTCGGTGCGGCGCTGCGTGAGTGCGCAGTCATCGTGGCCGCGCGTGGCGGCTCGGTCGCTGTCGATGTATGCGTGGTCGTCACCGCGGTCACGAGCGTCGGTGCGCGCTTGACGGCGACGATGGGGTCGCGCGCGGGCGCAACGGCACGTGGCGCGGGCTCGACGGGCACTAACGGCGGCGGCGCGCGGCGTTCGCGGGGCCGCACGTTGGTCAGATCCCGGTCGATCATTACCGATGCAGCCGGCGCGGCGCTGTGCGGCAGCTCAGCGACGTAAAGCGCAACCGCGGCAGCAAGGCCGACGGCAAACGCACCAATCACCACCACCGGCCGCGCGTGCAGGTACCCGGTCCAGCCTCCCGGCGCCTCGTTCGCGAGCCTGGCCACGTCGACGAGCGGCATCGCCGGAGACAACGTATCGACCGACGCCTGCGCGGCGCGGGCGCGATCGAGTTCGCGCTCGCATTCGCGGCAAAGCTTGCCCGGACGGGTCAGCCGCTGGCTGCACATCCGGCAGCGGGTCACTCGGCGCCCCCAGCTCGCAGGCGACGGCCGGCTGCAGTGCGCACGCAATAAAGATTCATAATCAAATCAGGCATCACGCAGGGGTTTGACCACCACCTGTAGCAATTCACGGGCCCATGGAGAGCGAACGGTCGCCTGCGCGCAGAGCACTGGCCCATGCCTTGCTGTTCCCGGAAGCCGCTCGCCGGAGAGGGCCTGCTGCCGCTTTGATTCGCTGAGTCGAAGTGCCTAGCAGCCGTACGCAGACGCTTGCCGACGCCCGCACGCAACGAACCGATGACATCGACACCCGCATCGCCGCAGCCCGCTCGCTGGCGCCTGGTTCGCCTGACGTGGCCATTCGTCGCGATCGTCGTCGTATTGCTGGTGCTCGGCACGGCGAGCCTGCAGGTGATTCGCGGCGTACGCGCGTACATCGGGGCGGAAAGCGTCTGGTCGAACGCGCAGAAAGCGGCCGTCGAGGCGCTCGAGCAGTACGCACAGACGCGCAACGAGGATCACTTCGATCGCTATCTGGAAGAGACGCACGTGCTCGCCGGCGCACGTACTGCGCGCATTGAACTGGACAAGCCGTTTCCCGATTACGCCGTCGCCCGGCGCGGCTTGCTGCAGGCGCGCAATCACCCCGCAGACGTCAACGGCATGATCGACCTGTTCCGCCGCTTCCGGCCGATCGGGTTCATGGCCGAAGCGGTCCGCCTGTGGAGCGCGGGGGACGCACGCGTCGCGCGCCTGGACGAGATTGCCAGCGAGATCCGCGCGGCGATCCGCGGCGGCCGCGGCCATGTCGGCGACCTCGCGCCACTGCTCGTCGAAATGCGTGCGCTCGACCGTGAGTTGACGTCGATCGAGCGGGCGTTCTCGGCCACGTTCGCGGCGGCTGCGCGACAAGTCGAAATGGTGCTGACCATCGGCACGCTGCTGATCGCGATCGCGCTGGTCGGCATGGCCGTGCTGCGCACGAAGCGCCTCGTACAGAAGGAAGATGCATTCCTCGCCGCGCTTCGGGCCAGCCAGCAGCGCTTCGATTACGCGATCAGCGGTACCAACGACGGCATCTTCGACTGGAGTCTCGAAAGCAGCGAGCTGTACCTGTCGCCGCGCTTCGAAGCCTTGCTCGATTACGCACCCGGTACGTTACGCGAGACGGCAGGCAGCTTCATCCGCCGCGTGCACCCGGCCGAGCGATCGGCGGTGCTTCGACAATTCAAGGCACATCTCGCGACCGGTGCACCGTTCGACATCGAGTTTCGCCTGCGCCGGCGCGACGGCGAGTTTCGGTGGTTCCGCACGCGCGGCCGTTCGATCCTCGGCGAACGCGGCAAGCCGCAACGGATGGCCGGATCGCTCGCCGACATCTCGGATCGCAAGGAGGCCGAGGCGCAGACACTGCAGGCGAAGGAACGCGCACAGGTGACGCTCGCGTCGATCGCCGACGCCGTGATCACGATCGATATTTTCGGACTTGTCGAGTACATGAACCCGGTGGCCGAACGGCTCACCGGCTGGCGTGACGACGAGGCACGCGGCGTGCCGCTCGCGGACGTGTTCAGCGTGCAGGACGAGGCGACCGGCGTCGCGTTGGCCGATCCGGTCGCGCGCGCCGTCACCGACGGCACGACGATTCCTTCCGCAGGCAACGTCGTGCTGCGACGCCGTCACGATGCGCCGATCGCGATCGATTTCGCCGCTGCGCCGATCCGCGAGCGTGGCCGTGATATCGCCGGTGTCGTGCTGGTGTTTCGCGATATGAGCCGCGAGCGTCAGTACGCGACGCGCCTTGCGCATCTCGCGAGTCACGACGCGCTGACCGGATTGCTCAATCGCCGCGAATTCGAGCGCCGCGTCAGCATGGTGCTGGCGGAGGGCCCGTACCAGGACGGGCAGCATGCCGTTCTGTACCTCGATCTCGACGAGTTCAAGGTCGTCAACGATACCTGCGGTCACGCGGCGGGCGACGAGCTGCTGCGCCAGGTCAGCGCACTGTTGCGGCCGCGGCTGCGCGAAGGCGACACGCTGGCGCGGCTCGGTGGCGACGAGTTCGGCGTGCTGCTCGAGCACTGCGCGCCCGCGCCGGCGCTTGCGATCGCCGATGC
>JAICVH010000398.1 GCA_025935435.1 Burkholderiales bacterium | reverse complement strand
GGTCAGCGAGCAAAAAGGCGTTGACCTCGACGACGCGCTGACCGAGCTCCCGGTGCGCACGGTCGAATGGTTCGATGCGCATGCCGACGCCTACGACCGCGTGCTGTATCACGTCGGCAATTCACCGTTTCACCACCGCGCCCTCGAGCTTCTGCATCGCCACCCGGGGACTGTCGTTCTGCACGACGTTCACCTGGGTGCTGCGCTCAACTGGATCGAGCAGCTTGGTCTCGTCACGGGCGCGTTCTCGCGCTGGCTGTTCGAGTCGCACGGTTACGAGGCAGTGCTGCGGGACCGCGACCTCGGGCGCGCGGCTGCAATCGACGCCTATCCATGCAGTTGGCCGGTCATCGCGCGCGCGAGCGGAATCATCGTGCATTCGTTGCATGCTCAGCGCCTTGCCGAAAAGTCTTACCGCATCGATCCCGACGATTGGCGCCGCATCCCCCATTTGCGGCGTCTTCCTGACGTCGCGGGACGCGACGCAGCCCGCCGGGCACTCGGTTTCGACGACGACGACTTCATCGTCTGCAGTTTTGGATTCGTCGACGCGACCAAGCTCGACCATCGAATCGTCGACGCGTGGGAAGCGTCGCCGCTTTCGCGCGATCCTCATTGCAAGCTTGTATTCGTCGGTGAAAATCAGGGCGGCGATTACGGGCGGGACCTGCTTCGGCGCATCGAGGCGATCCCCAGCTCGATCCGGATCACCGGGTACCAGGACGCCACACTGTTCGACAAGTATCTGCTGGTGGCCGATGCGGCGGTGCAGTTGCGCGGCATATCTCGAGGTGAAACTTCCGGCACCGTGCTCGATTGCCTGGCGCATGGCGTACCGCTGATCGTCAACGCGTCGGGATCGCTCGCGGAATTGCCCGACGACGTGCTGGTTCGCCTGCCCGCGGCGTTCGCCGACACGGATCTCGTCCAGGCGCTTGCACGTGTTTACGAAGATGCCGGCTTGCGGCTGGCCTTGGGTCGCGCGGGCCGCGGTTATATCGCGAAGGTCCATGACCCGGTGCGAATCGCCGGTGCGTATAGCGATGCAATCGAAGCGTTCGCGCACGCCAGCCATGAGACGCATTACCGGCGAGCCGTGCAATCGATCGCGGCCATCGACGCTCGGCCGAAGCCCGACCCATCCGATTGGCGCGTTGCGGCGCAGAGCCTCGCCATTGAAATGCGCCCGCCTGCCGCACGACAGATCCTCGTCGACGTGTCCATCCTCGAGAAGCAGGACCTGAAGACCGGGATCGAGCGTGTCGTTCGCGCGGTGTTGCGTGAATTGCTCGAGCATCCGCCGGCGGGCTGTCGGGTCGAACCGGTCGCTGCCGGGCACGACTGCTACCGATACGCGCGCCGGTTTACATCGGAATGGCTTGGTATCACCCCGAGCTTTGCAGACGATCAACCGATCGACATCGCGAGCGGTGACGTGTTCATCGGCCTCGACTGGGCCGCCAACGTGGTGCCGGATCAACAGGCAGTACTGCAGCGATACCGTGCGCTGGGGGTCGTCGTCACGTTCGTCGTCTACGATCTGCTGCCGGTGTTGCAACCGACGTTTTATCCGCCGGGCATCGACGCGATGCATGCGGCGTGGCTCGCCACGATAGCCAGCGTTGCCGATGGCGTGCTTTGCATCTCCAGGGCGGTCGCCGAGGAGTTGCTGGGCTGGCTCGCACTGCACGGTCCGCACCGCGCGTCACCGCTGAAGATCGGCGTATTGCCGCTTGGCGCTGACATCGCGCGGAGCGCACCAACGCTCGGCTTGCCCGCCGATGCGAAAACCGTGCTCGCAGACATCGCACGCCGCCCGAGTGTATTGATGGTGGGCACGGTCGAGCCGCGCAAGGCGCATGCGCAGGCACTCGCGGGCTTCGAATCGCTGTGGCGGCAAGGCGTCGACGTCAATCTCGTCATCGTCGGCAAACAGGGCTGGATGGTCGACGAAATCGCCACGCGCCTGCGAACGCATGCCGAGCGCGGCCGTCGCCTGTTCTGGTTCGAGAACGCGACCGACGAATGGCTCGATACGCTTTATGCAAACGCGAACGTGCTGCTCGCGCCATCGTTCGGCGAGGGGTTCGGGCTGCCGTTGATCGAGGCCGCGCGTCATCGCGTGCCGGTCATCGCGCGTGATCTTCCGGTTTTCCGCGAGGTTGGCGGAAGCAACGTGCTCTATTTCGACGGCAGCGACGGCGAATCGGTCGCGCACGCCGTCACGGAATGGCTCTGGCGCGCCGAACGCGGCGACGTTCCGGACGCCTCCGCAATCGCATCGACGACGTGGCGCGCTTGCGTAGAGCGGATGCTCGACATCGTGATCGGCGGTGACTGGGCGCACGAATGGCGAGCCCGTGCCCCGGGTGACGCAACCAACAGCGAAAGCATGCTGCGCCAGATCGATTTCGAGCGGGCGTGGTTGTCACCCGCCGTGGCGGCGATCAAGGGGCTGTCGGGACGCGAACAGTGGGGACGCTGGTCGGACGCGGACGTCCACCCGCAAGTCGAGATCCGCTTTCGCGATCCACTTCCATCGCGCGGTTCGATTGCGCTTACCGCGCGTGCGTTCGGCCCCAACGTGGGTCAACCGATCCGCGTGCGCATCGGTCGCCACGAAACCGAGCTGCGCTTCGAGGCGCACGACACCACCGCCACGACGACGTACGCGCTTGCGCAGCCGCCGCAGTCGCTGGAGATCGTCCCGCCGCACCCGGTACGGCCGCGCGAACTCGGCGGCTCGGACGATCCGCGTCGCCTCGGCATTGGTCTCGTGCGCCTGACGATCCGCCCCGCGTGAATATCGGCGGGCGCGTTTGCCGGCGATGACGCTGTTCGCACGCCTGCTCGCGAGCGGCGCGTTCGTGACGTTGTTGCCGCTCGGCTTTCTCATGGCCCGCATGGGAGTCACACGCCACACGCGCGATGTGATCGCACTGTCGCTGCCTCTGGGAATCGCAGTGATGTCTTTCCCATTGCTGGCCGCTGCACTGTGCGATCGGCTGGACGCGCGTTGGGTGGGTGCCTTCGGCTGGCTCGTCGCTCTGATTACGCTCGTCGCCTCGTGGAAGCGGCGAGCGCGCGTTTCGGTAACCGCACTACTCGTAGAACCAAACCGGCATGCGATGCTCGTTGCATTGTTCGGTTGCGCTGCGGTCGTGTATGCGCTGGCCGTTGTCGAAACGCCGATCGGAACACGCGACGAGGGCCTGTACACGCTGGCAGCGCTCGCACTCGATCGCGCGGGCACCGTGCTCATCGCGGCTCCGGGTGAACTCGCGCGGCAATCGGGACTGTTCGAACCGTTCGTGAGCGGCATCCCGTTTCACCTTCCCGGCATTCCGGCCGCAGCAACGTTGAAGCCGCAGTTTTCGCTGCTGCTGCCGGCGTGGATCGCGCAGCTCCACGGCACCGGCGGTGACACGTTG
>JAICVH010000080.1 GCA_025935435.1 Burkholderiales bacterium | reverse complement strand
TCAAACTTTTTGAGATCGACGTTCTCCCAGACGAGTGCGACTTTGTTCTCCTTCGGGTGGCGGAAGATCCGATACCCGCTGCAGAACTGCTTGAATATCTCTGCGCGCTCATTTCCGCCAGCAAGCCATGTATCCATGTTTCCAACAGCGTGCGTTGCAATGACTCTCGACATGCGATTCCTCCTTGTGGCTGAATGTAAGAGGGCCTCAGTGGGCCATCGGATTTAGATACCTGTGCCGTCCTCGCGGATATTCCGTGCTGCACTCAAGCGCTCTACCGCAGCTTCGGCACTATGGCATTTGCCACCGTTATGACGTTCGGTTTGAAGGCCGCTGCCGTGCTGCCCACCGGGATCGTAATCACCAACCCGAAGGTACGCGCGCCGACCCGGACAAATAACTCTGCGAGCGTGTCGCGGACGTTGTGGAAATAGGCGGCATCGCCTACGCCTGGGACCGTCTCCCAATTTTTGCCGTCCGTTTTGCGCAGCTCTTCGAGCCGAGCCGGCGTGAACGGATCGATCTGCAGGATGATGTCGCCCCAGTCGCACGCCGAGCCCGTCGCACCGAGCTGCACTTCCTTTGGCGCGGCGGCGTCGATGCTCTGATTACTTCCGGCGCTGGCTTTATCAACCAGCTCCCGCGTGAGCAGCGAACATGGCTTGATCGGTGCAGCGGCGGCGCGCGTTTGAGCCAGCGCGACCGTATGCAGACAACCCATCAGCAGAAGCGCGATGATAATCTGGCGCAAGATGGACCTCACTTCTCATCGGTACCTTGTTACCTGCAGTCGCGGCCAAGTCCGGCTACCACCTAACGTTGTAGGTAACCGGCGCGCCGCGCCGTCGCCCGCCGAAGATCAAGGCGCGTACCGGTGCGCCCGGTTGACCGCGAGGTTAGGCGGCGAGCTTGTCGCACCTCAAGTATGGCTCCTGATCCGGCTGGCGAGGTCAGGAACATCGTTCTTCTCGTCGTCGAAGCAAATTGTCTTCATTCCAAGTGCAGCAGGGACAAGGAGATTCCTCTCGCTGTTATCGATGAATAGGCTGTCCTCCGGACGTATCTCCAAACAGCCAAGCGCGTATTCAAAGATGGCAGCGGTTGTCTTCGTACAGTGTATCTCCGCCGATACCACAATCGGAGCGAAGAGGTCATCGAGACGTTGGTGTTGCCTCAGGAGCTCGATTCGATCCTTCTTGTTGTCGGTAATGATGCCAACAGAACAGCGCTCTTTTAGCTCACGGGCGAGCGCAAACATCTCTTCGTTCACCGGTGTGCTCTCGAACGCCGCGAGAAGAAGTTCGCGCGGGAGCGCGCGCCGTAAGGAGGCACAAACGTCAGGCCAAATTTCTGAATAGTTCTTCGTCCCTTCGTTCAGTGCCGCATTGTGCGGGCGGAATGCCTCGCGAACCGCTTCGTAGGGAATTCCTGTGCACTCGCTCAGAAAGCGGTTTGTCGTCAGAGATCCGGTCTTGTCTCTGGTCAGTACACCGTCATAGTCGAAGAAGATAGCTTTGATCATGACCTCGCGTTCGGTCCAATGGATGGATGCGCGGGAAGACGCCGCCTAACGATTAAGGTAACCGGCGCGCCGCACCGACCGTCGCCGAATCAAGCGATGAGCCGGCCTGTCCGGTTGACCGATAGGTTAAGCCTAGCGTGTTTTCTGCCTCTTGCGACCCGGTCTACGGCGCCGTAGAAAAATACAGTGCGATTCGCCACCCAAAGAAAGCCAGCACACCAGCAATTCGTGTGACGACCAGCGCAAGCATGATTCCGATTCCCTGTCCGGGGGTACTCGGAGCGGAGACAAGTGCATAGGGCAGATAAGAGAAGGCGACCTTCGCAACACATCTTCTCGAATCCGGCCACGACATTAGAACGGTGCAGGAGCTGCTGGGTCACGCGGACGTGAGCACGACAATGATCTACACGCATGTGCTCAACCGGGGCGGCCGCGGTATCGTCAGCCCACTCGATCGCCTTCTGGCCGATCCGACACATCAGTAAAAAGGAACTGGACGAATCCCCTCGAGACCGGCAAACACTTACAGTGGATCAATCCCAGCTCAGCGCCCCTCCGGTCTGATACTCGGTGACGCGCGTCTCAAAGAAGTTCTTTTCCTTCTTGAGATCGATCATCTCCGCCATCCACGGGAACGGGTTGTCCGCCTTGTCGAAGAGCGGATCGATGCCGATTTGCTGGCACCGGCGATTCGCAATGAAGCGCAGGTATTCCTTGAACATCGGCGCATTCAGACCCAGCACGCCGCGAGGCATCGTGTCCTCGGCATACGCGTATTCAAGGTCGACGCCCTTCTTCATCAGCGTACGAACTTCCTCGCGGAACTCCGGCGTCCACAGGTTCGGATTCTCGAGCTTGATCGTGTTGACGAGGTCGATGCCGAAGTTGCAGTGCATCGACTCGTCGCGAAGGATGTACTGATACTGCTCCGACGCACCGGTCATCTTGTTCTGCCGGCCCATCGCCAGGATCTGCACGAACCCGACATAGAAGAACAGGCCTTCCATGATGCAGGAGAACACGATCAGGCTCTTCAAAAGTTGCTGATCGGCGGCCATCGTGCCGGTCTTGAAGGTCGGGTCGGTCAGCGTCTCGATGAACGGGATCAAGAACTGGTCCTTGTCCCGGATTGACTTGACCTCGTGATAGGCGTTGAAGATCTCGGCTTCGTCGAGGCCGAGACTCTCCACGATGTATTGATAGGCGTGCGTGTGAATCGCCTCTTCGAACGCCTGGCGCAGCAGGTACTGCCGGCATTCCGGCGCCGAGATGTGACGATACGTGCCGAGCACGATGTTGTTCGCAGCAAGGCTGTCGGCCGTCACGAAGAAACCGAGGTTGCGCTTGACGATCAGCCGTTCGTCTTCGGTCAAGCCATTTGGATTCTTCCACAGCTCGATGTCGCGCTGCATGTTGATCTCTTGCGGCATCCAGTGGTTCGCGCAGCCCGCGAGGTATTTGTCCCACGCCCACTTGTACTTGAACGGCACGAGTTGATTGACGTCGGCCTGCCCGTTGATGACGCGCTTGTCCTCGACGCGCACACGACGAAAGCCATCGCGCATCGCCTGCTGCTCGGCGTCGAGGTCATGCACCGGTTCACGCGCAAGACGCGGTGTGAGCAGGCTGCCCGGCGCGGGCGGGCGCACGGCGTCCAGGGCGGCCGGCGCGGCCTTGAGCGGGGAGGGCGCGATCGTGAAATCGTCGTCGAAACTCAGCATGTCGGAAGTCTCCGAAACTCGTTCTTGTGTTGGATATTCATCTGCGTGCGCTCGGCGCCGCCGCTCACCTCGGCTGTCGGCTAAGCGGCGGCGGGTTCCCGTCGGCGTCCTTCGCTAATGCATCGCCTTCAACTTGTCGTACAGAAACTCCGGCGTGAAATCCTGGCCGTCGAGCCAGGCGATCGACGCAAGCCCATAGTCGAGATAGAACTGGGAAAAGCGGTCGCGATCGCGCAGCGGTTCGAGCTCTTCGCCGTGCAGCTCGTCCGACAAGTCGACCACGCCCTTGCGTCCATCGTTGAATTCCAGCCAGACCTTGTAGTCACCGAGATAACGTGCATCGATCACGTGTCGGGGTGCATACTCGTACCGGGCCAACACAGCCTCCTTTCGCAAAGTAGACGTCGCGTGCATCCGCGCGTCCGGCGCCCGCGGTGGCGCGTCGGCAGCTCGGTTGCACCACACCAAGGAACCCTCTGGGAAAAAGTCGGCGCGCGACTGCATCCAGCATCGCAACCGCGCGCCCCCAGGAAAACGCCTTCCGGCCGTTGCCGGCCTGTTCGGTCTTGCTGGTCCCTGGCGCGTCCACGCCAACTTCGCGTCCTGTCTGGGTCCGCGCGGGTCCGTCATTCCGGTGTTGCCGCGCCATGCTCTCGAGGTCATCGCTGCAGTCGCTTCACCGGTTCACCGAATCTCATCGGGCGCCGTGCCGGTGACAATCCACCGGGCAACGACGTCCACCACTTGATCTTCCTTGCCCGCGAAATGCGGCCGGTTGGCCGCCTCGCCATGAACACTTTCCGTGTGCGGCGCACGCTCGTCGTACACGCTTACGAGCGTCTTGCGGCCGCGCGTATGGGCAAGCGTCGCGTACGACGTGTCCGCATCGCGGCGATGCCGCACGGCCAGCACGCGCATCCGATCGGATCTCTGCGGCTGATCCAACGCTTCCTCGGCGCATGACAGAAGCACGGCGCCGGCGAGATTCTCGATGCTCGCGGTTGCCACTGCCGCTGACAACGCGCCATGGTTGAGCCCGAGCAACCAGGTTTGCGCGTGGGGCCACTCAGCCTTGGTCCAGGTCACTGCCGCGTGTAGATCCGTGACATGGCGATCGGACATGCGCCACTCGCGGTTCATCACCGGCTGATCGGTCGGCGGCGACAACGCAAGCACCGGCCCGCCGATCGCATTGGCCAATCGCTGACGCTGCGGCAGCGGCAATCCGCCCTGTACGCACGGAACGCCGTTCGGAGAGGTGACTGCGAAGCCGCCACCACCGCCGCCGAGCACGATGACGACGTGCTTGTCGTTCGTCGATGGTTCGTGGGCGGTCGACACGAGCAACACCTGTCGCACGCCAGGCCTCGACTCGAGCACGTGCACGCGTTCGCGGAGCGTCTCCGATTGCACCGCCTCCGGTGCAATCCTGATCGCCAGTGCTGCTGTCATCGCCGCGCGTCGCCAGTGGGTCTACTGACACGCCTCGCAATCCGGATTGTCGATCGCGCAGAACTTCGGCTCAGCCTCCACGGCTGCGACACTGCGTGCGTGGCTGGCGGCAGCGATCAGCGCCGGCGAAGGTGCCGACTCCGGCACCGAGTTGAGCTCGCCGCCGCGTCCCGTCGACTTCTCCGCGGACGTTGCGCCCAGCGTGCGCAGGTAGTACGTCGTCTTCAAACCGCGCATCCAGGCGAGCTTGTACGTTTCATCGAGCTTCTTGCCCGAGGCACCGGCCATGTAGATGTTGAGACTTTGCGCCTGGTCGATCCATTTCTGGCGCCGTGCGCCGGCCTCGACAATCCACGTCGCGTCGATCTCGAATGCGGTGGCGTAGAGTTCGCGCAACTGCGCAGGCACGCGATCGATCTTTGCGAGCGAGCCGTCGAAGTACTTGAGGTCGGCCACCATGACGTCGTCCCACAGGCCCAGCGCCTTCAAATCCTTGACGAGCTGCTCGTTGACGACGGTGAATTCGCCCGAAAGATTCGACTTCACGTAAATGTTCTGGTAGTCGGGTTCGATCGAAGCGGCGACGCCGATGATGTTCGAGATCGTCGCCGTCGGCGCAATCGCGATGCAGTTCGAGTTGCGCATGCCATGCTGTGCAATGCGCTCGCGTAGCGACGGCCAGTCGAGCGTCGACGATTCGTCGATGTCGACGTACCCGCCGCGCTCATCCCGCAAAAGTTGCAGCGTGTCCTGCGGCAGCACGCCGCGATCCCACAGACTGCCCCTGTACGACGTGTAGCGGCCGCGCTCGTCAGCGAGTTCCGTCGACGCCCAATACGCGTGATAGCAAACGGACTCCATCGACGTATCGGCGAACCGTAGTGCCTCAGCCGATCCGTACGGAACGCGCATTGCGTGCAGGCAATCCTGGAATCCCATGATGCCGAGGCCGACGGGGCGATGCTTGAGATTGGAATTGCGCGCCTTAGCAACGGCGTAGTAGTTGATGTCGATGACGTTGTCGAGCATGCGCATCGCCGTGGTGATCGTGCGCTTCAACTTGGCCTGGTCGAGTTCGAAGCGGCCGTCGACGTCGTGCATGTGTGCGAGCAGGTTAACCGACCCGAGATTGCACACGGCAATCTCGGTCTCGCTCGTGTTGAGCGTGATCTCGGTGCACAGGTTGGAGCTGTGAACGGTACCGATGTGCTGCTGCGGGGAGCGGACGTTGCACGCGTCCTTGAACGTAATCCACGGATGCCCCGTCTCGAACAGCATCGACAGCATCTTTCGCCACAGTTGCACGGCGGGAATACGCTTGAAAAGCTTCAACTCGCCGCGCGCCGCCTTGTCCTCGTAGCGGACGTACGCCTCCTCGAACGCGCGCCCCCACTGGTCATGGAGTTCGGGTACGTCCGAGGGGGAGAACAGCGTCCAGTCACCGCCCTCGACGACGCGCTTCATGAACAGGTCGGGAATCCAGTTCGCCGTGTTCATGTCATGCGTGCGGCGACGGTCGTCACCGGTGTTCTTGCGCAGTTCCAGGAACTCTTCGATGTCGAGGTGCCACGTTTCGAGGTACGTGCACACGGCGCCTTTGCGCTTGCCGCCGTTGTGTGCGAGACCCGCGACCGTCATGTACGACGCGTCGACGTCGACTTTCAGGTCAACGACGAGCGGCTTGGCGGCGATCGGGGTGACGCCGCGAACGCGCGAGAACACGGTCCCGCCGAGCGTGATCCAGTTGCGCTTGCCGATCGGCTTGCAACCGACCAGCGCGGCGACTTCGGGTACGGCGGGAATTCGCAGGTCGTAGGCGCGCGTCGGCCGATGGAACGTGATGGCTGCGCTCTCCCCCGCGCCGCCAACGTGGCTATGGTCGCGCTGCCGTACCTGTCCGCTGACTGGCACACCGAGCCGCAGGCATTGATAACGCAGGCCTTCGGCGAGCGGTTGCGACGCGGACGTGAAGTAGATCTCGGCGCCGCGCGAAACGCCGCCGTCGGATTCGAGCAAACCGCGAACGAGCGCGAGCGTCTGCGGCCGCGGCAGGTGCGCGAGGCGCGGCGCGATGCGCTTGCGATGGTTCTCGTCGTACAGGTCGTCGCGGGTGAACGGGAGCGTATGCGGTCCCGCGCCGACCACGCCGCCGGTCGTCGCGTCGCGCACGACGCCACGGTCGCTCGACCACTGCAACTGCAGGTAGGTCTCGCCGCGCGACGTCTCGCGGAAGTGGACGCCGCACTGCTGCAGGTAGTCGCGGACGAACGCGAGATGTTCATCGCGGCTCGGATTGCCCGATACGCTCCACTGCGCGCCGTCCTTGGAGAGATGGCCATCACCGAGCAGGATCCCGTAGAGCCGTGCGTCGTCCTCGGTCAGGCCGTCGACGGCAACGATTTCGGTGGGAATCGTCAGGCCCACGTAGTCGCCGACTTTGAGTTGACCGGCGCCGATCCACTGCGGCGCGATCTTGCCGCGTGCAATCCAGTCGTGCGTCCGCTCGCTCGATTGCTCGAGGGGCACGCCGGTCATCGCCCAGAACGGATGCGCGTCGGTCACTTCGATCGGCGACAGCGAATGCTTGACGTCGATCGCAACCATCGCTTCGCGCTGTTCGTACACGAAGCGTTCGGTCACTTCGCGATAGATGCCGCTCTTTCCAAGCACCAGATCGCCGGTCTGGACCTGGCGAATCGGCAGCACGCCGCGTCCGGTGTACACCTGCGTGTCCGGTGCGAAGCACTGGTTGACCGCGACGGCGGTGTCGTTGACGACTTTCAGGAACGGCACGACGCCCTGCGACTTGCCGTTCGTCCCCTTGATGTGGGACCCCATTGCACGGACGTTCGTCCAGTCGTTGCCGAGGCCTCCTGCGAACTTCGACAACAGCGCGTTCTCCTTGATCGCCTCGTAGATGCCGTCGAGATCGTCGGAGACCGTCGTCAGGTAGCACGACGAAAGCTGCGAGCGATGCGTGCCCGAATTGAAGAGCGTCGGCGTCGAGCTCATGAAGTCGAACGTCGACAGCACGTCGTAGAACTCCATCGCGCGTGCTTCCCGGTCGACTTCGTTGAGCGCGAGGCCCATCGCAACGCGCATGAAGAAGCACTGCGGCAGTTCGAAGCGACGTCCGCCGACATACTGATCGACGAGGAAGTAGCGGTCGTAGAGCGTCTGCAGCCCGAGGTAGCCGAACTGCAGGTCGCGTCGCGGCTGCAGCGCTTTTCCGAGTTTCGTGAGGTCGAACTGCGCAAGCGCCTCGTTCAGCAGGCCGACCTTGATGCCATGCTTGATGAATCGCGGAAAGTACTCCGCGTACTTGGTGTCCATGTCCGCTTGCGTTGCTTCTTCGCCCAGTGCCTCGAAGCGCAGCGCATCGAGCAGCAGGCGGGCGGTCACGTACGAGTACGCGGGATCCTTTTCGATCAACGTGCGCGCCGCGAGCACGACGCACTTGCGCACTTCCTCCATCGGCACGCCGTCGTAAAGATCCTTGAGCGTCGCCTTGAGAATCCGGTTCGGCTCGGCATCGGGCAGCCCGTCGCACGATGCATTGACGAGGTCGGTGAGGCGCGCGAAGTCGAGCGGCTTCCGCACGCCGTTGTCGATGACGTGCAGCGTCGTATCTTCCGCTGCGGGCGCCTTCTGCTGCTTTTCCTGCGCACGTTCCTGCGAGCGCTTCTCGCGATACAGCACGTAGGCGCGCGCAACTTCATGCTCGCCGCCACGCATCAACGCGAGTTCGACCTGATCCTGGATCTCTTCGATGTGAATCGCGCCGCC
>JAICVH010000051.1 GCA_025935435.1 Burkholderiales bacterium | reverse complement strand
CGCCAGCCCCGAGGTCGTCGACCAGGTGCTGGCGGCGGGGCTCACACCGCGCACGCCCAAAACGATCGTTCGGCCGCAGCGGCTGCGCGACGAGCTGACGCTGGTGCGCGCACGCGGCTTTGCCGTCGACGACGAGGAGCTGGAGATCGGCTTGCGCTCTGCGGCCGCGCCGATTCGCAACCATCGCGGCGACGTGGTCGCCGCCGTCAGCATCGCCGGGCCGGTGCAGCGCGTGAGCAAGAAGACACTGCAGCGTTTTGCCGGTGACGTCGCTAGCGCCGGGCGCGCGGTGTCGCAGCGTCTCGGCTACCATCCGTTGCGCGTGTCGGCGGGCTGACGGTTCGGGCGATGCGCGAAAGTCGGGCGGGACGACGCACCGCCACACTGACAACGACGAGAGGCGCGCGATGAGCAAGCTGCGGCTGACGCTCGGCTGCTGGAACTATGACCGCACCCGCGCATTGCAGGACGGGCGCGTGCAGCCGGACGGCATCGACCTCGTATATCTGGACATGCCGGTCGAGGAGACGTTCTTCCGCATGCTGCGACATCGCGAGTTCGACGTCGCCGAAATGTCGCTGTCGTCGTATACGGTCTCGCTCAACCGGGACCCGCAGCCCTTCATCGCCATACCGGTGTTCCCTTCCCGCTGCTTCCGGCACTCGAGCATCTACGTGAGCGCTGTTGCAGGCATCCGCGAGCCGCGCGACCTGATCGGCAAGCGCATCGGCAACCCGGAGTACCAGATGACCGCTCCGGTCTGGATTCGCGGGATTCTCGCGGACGAATACGGCGTTCCGGTCGACAGCGTTACCTATGTCACCGGAGGCGAGGAGGAACCGGGTCGCTCCGAAAAGATCCGCCTCGACCTGCCGTCGCACATCCGGGTCGAGCCGATCGGTCCCGGGCAGACGCTTGCCCGGATGCTCGCGAGCGGCGAGATCGCGGCGCTGCAGACGGCGCGGATGCCGTCGACGTTTGCGACGGGCGATGGCCGCGTGCGTCGGCTGTTCGAGAACTTTGTCGACGTCGAAAAGGCGTACTTCAAGAGGACCGGAATCTTTCCGATCATGCATACGGTCGTGATCCGCCGCGACGTGTACGAGCGCAATCCATGGGTCGCGCAGTCGCTCTACAAGGCGTTCTGCGCGGCGCAGCGACTGGCGTACGAGGATCTGCGGGAAACTGCCGCGCTGAAGACGATGCTGCCGTGGCTGGTCGCGCACGTCGACGAGGCACGCCGCGAGCTTGGCGACGACTACTGGCCGTACGGCCTTGCGCGCAATACCGAAACGCTGGCGACGTTCCTTCGCTATCACCACGAGCAGGGACTGTCGAAGCGCCGGCTCGAGCCCGAGGCGCTGTTCGCGCCCGAGACGCTCGAAAGCTTTCGCATTTAGCCTGCCGCCATGGTCCGCGGCGTCGTCGTCGGCGCGAGCATCGCGCTGGTCGCGTACCTGGCGCTCGTCCCGCTCGGCTTCCTCCTCTGGCAGAGCGTGCAGGTTCCGAACGCGCCGGGATCGACGCGATTCGCGCTCGACCACTACGCGGCCGCCTGGTCGAGCGGCAGCACGCCGCGGCTGATCGCCAACTCGTTGCGCTTTGCCACGGCAACGTCGCTGTTCGCGTTTGCGGTCGGCACGCTGCTCGCGTTCGTCAATGAACGGACGAACGCGCCGTTCAAGCGATTGTTCTACGCGCTGTCGATCGTTCCGCTGGTCATTCCCGGTGTGTTGTTCGTCGTCGCCTGGATCCTGCTTGGCAGCCCGCAGATCGGTCTCGTCAACCTCGCGCTGCAGCGACTGACCGGCAGCGATCACGTGTTCATCGACGTCTACTCGCTGTGGGGGATGGCGTTCGTCGACGGTCTTCATTACTCACCGCTCGCATTCCTGCTGATGAGCGCGGCATTTCGCGCGATGGATCCGGCGCTCGAGGAGGCGGCACTCACGAGCGGCGCAGGAATCGCGGCGATCGCGTGGCACATCACATTGCGGCTGACCTGGCCGGCGGCATTCGCGACGTTGTTGATCCTGTTCGTCCGCGCGCTCGAGTCGTTCGAGGTACCCGCGTTGCTGGGCCTGCCCGCCGGCATCCACGTATTCACGTCGGCGATCTACTCGGCAATGCATCGGTATCCCGCGAACGTCGGGCTCGCGTGCGCGTATGCGGTGATGCTGATCGCGCTGACGGCGCTTGGACTGTGGTTGCAGTCGCGGCTGACGACGCGGGGCGAACGGCACGCCACCGTCGCGGGTCGGGGATTTCGTCGGCGGCCGATCGATCTCCGCGCGTGGCGCTGGCCGGCTGCCGCGCTGTTCCTCGTCTACTTCCTGCTGCTCGTCGGTTTACCGTTCCTGGTGCTCCTGTGGTCGTCGTTCCAGACGTTCTACGCGGTGCCATCGATCGGCGCGCTTGGCCGACTGACGCTCGAGCCGTACCGGTTCGTGTTTGCGTTCCCCGCGATCGGCCGTGCGACGTCCAACAGCATCGTGCTCGCCGCAGGTTCGGCAACAGCCATCATGCTGCTCACTTCGATCATCTGCTGGGTCGTCGTGCGCACGAAGCTGCGTGGTCGTTCGCTCGTCGATGCGCTCGCCTCGTTGCCGATCGTGTTCCCCGGCCTCGTGCTCGGACTTGCGATCATGGTGTTCTACCTGCATGTCGACATTGCCGTCTACGGCACGCTGTGGATCCTGTTCATCGCGTACGTCACGCGCTTTTTGCCGTACGGCATTCGCTACAACACGGCGTCGATGCTCGGCATTCACCGCGAGCTCGAAGAGTCGGCCGCCGTCAGCGGCGCGTCGTGGTGGACGACGTTCCGATACATCGTGCTTCCGCTGTTGCGCCCCGGATTCGTCGCCGGCTGGATCTACATCGCCATCGTCGCGATCCGCGAGTTGTCGAGCTCGATCCTGCTCTACGCGCCGGGCAGCGAAGTGTTGTCGATCGTCATCTGGGAGCTGTGGGAGAACGGCCAGTATGTCGAGCTGTCGGCGCTGGGGGTGTTGATGATGCTCGCGCTGTTTGCGCTGGTGATGATCGCGCAGCCGATCGCCGGACGCCTGGTGGCGAGAGCGGCGTGAGCGTCATTGCCGAGTCGAAGACCAAGGCGGCGCGATGCTGAGCGTGCGCGGGCTCGCCACCGACTACACGAGCGCGGGTTCCGCGACGGTACGCGCGGTGGCCGACGTGTCCTTCGACGTCCCGGAGGGCCGCTTTTTCACGCTGCTCGGCCCGAGCGGCTGTGGCAAGACGACGACGCTCCGATCGATCGCGGGGCTCGAGCGACCGCACACCGGGGAAATCACCGTCGATTCCACCGTCGTGTTCTCGGCCGCGCGCGGCGTCTTCGTTCCGGCCAACCGGCGCGGCTTCGGCATGGTGTTCCAGTCGTATGCCATCTGGCCGCACATGACGGTGTTCGGCAACGCGGCGTTCCCGCTCATCGCAGGACGGACGCCGCTCTCGCGCGGCGACGTGCGCGACCGCGTGCTCCGCGTATTGGCGACGGTCGCACTCGACGACGTTGCCAATCGCCCGGCGACGCAGCTGTCGGGCGGTCAACAGCAGCGCCTCGCGCTTGCACGCGCGCTCGTCCATCAACCCAAGGTGCTGCTGCTCGACGAGCCGCTGTCGAACCTTGATGCGAAGCTCCGCGAGCGGATGCGCTTCGAGTTGAAGCGGTTGCAGCGCGAACTGCGCGTCACCACCGTCTACGTCACGCACGACCAGAGCGAAGCGCTCGCGCTGTCGCACGAGATCGGCGTGATGAAGGACGGACAGCTGATGCAGGTCGGGTCTCCGCGAACCATCTACGCGCGGCCCGCCAATCCGTTCGTTGCGGACTTCGTCGGCACGACAAACTTCTTCCAGGGCGTCGTCAGCGTGCTGGATCCTGGTGGCGAACGCGTTCGCGTCGACAGCGAACTCGGCGTCGTCGAGGCCGTCGCGAGCGAGCCGCTCGCAGCAGGCGATCGCGTCGTGCTGACCGCGCGTCCGGAGGATGTCGAACTTTCCGAAGCCCGCATTTCGCGGCCTGCGAACACCTGGACGGCGATCGTCGACCAGAAGGTGTTTCTCGGCGAATCGATCGATTTTCGGGTCAAGGTCGGCGAGCGCGTGCTGCTCGCGCGTGCGCATCCGCGGCTCGCGACGCGCATCGGCGAGCCGATTCACGTCGCGATCGACGCGGGCAACGTGCTTGCACTCAAGGCCGATGCCGGCTGATGACACGTGCGCACTATTGCGGTTGATGCACACGTTTCTTGACGGCCATCGCAACGTTTGTTACGTTGGCGCCCGCCGGTAGTTCCGTATAGCGGAACGGCCCTGGCGTACGACGCCAGCAGGTCCACGAAAAACGACCGATGCAAGGGAGGCCGGTGATCCGTCGATTGCGTTTGCTTGTCGCGAGCGTCCTGATCGGCGTGCCGGTCGGCGCCGCTGCCCAGTCGGTGACGTTCTACGGTCGACTGTACCCGGAGGTCATCTGGACGCGCACGACGGGCGCCACGCAGCCCGGAACGCCGGTCAGTACGCTGGCCGGCGCGCTTACCGGCGAAACGTTCGCGAACGTCGTCAAGATGGATTCGTCGAATTCGCGGCTCGGCTTCCGCGGCGACGAGGTGCTCGGCGCAGGTCTCAAGGCGTTCTTCCTGATCGAGCAGCGGATCCTGGTCGATACCGGCAACACGCAGCTCGCGAGCCGGAACACCTACGTCGGCCTGGAAAGCGAGCAATGGGGAACGGTGAAGCTGGGGGGCTTCGACACCGTGTACAAGGAAATCGGCGATACGCTGTCGTTCCTCGGCGTGTCGAGCGGCAACTTCGTGTCGAACAGCAACCTGCTGTCGAAGCAGGGCTTCGGAACGAGCTCCGCTGGCAGCTTTCACTTGCGCCGCGCGAACTCCCTGCGCTACGAGTCGCCGACGTATCGAGGTTTGCAAGGTCTCGCGCAATACTCGCCCGACGAAGCGCGAACGCCATCGCGCAACGCGTGGCTCTGGTCGCTCGGCGTCGTCTACACGAGCGGCCCGCTGTACGGCGCGATTGCCTACGAAATCCACAACGACACCTTCGGCGGTTCGCGCAACGTGCCGTCCGCGCTGTCGAACGCGAACGACGCCAATGCGCGCGCACGCGATACCGGCGTCCGCGCCACGTTGCAGTACCGGTTCGGCGAACACTCGGTCGAAGGAAACGTCGCCGAAATGACGTATAAGGAGCGCGGTGGACGACCCGGCCGCTTCGAGAACTACCGGCACGTCGCGGCGAGCATCGGTGTGGATTCCCGATGGAACGGCGTCTGGCGCACGGCGGCGGCTTATGACTACGCCGGCGCGGGGAGCTGCCGCCTCTTCGACGGCGTCGCCTGCTCGACGCAAGGCCTCGACGGCCGGCAGCTTGCACTCGGTGCCGCGTATTACCTGTCGCGACGGACGTATCTGTTCGCGCTCTATGCCAAGGTGTGGAACGGACGATCGGCCCAATACAACAATGTCGACGGTATCGATATTCCCCCTGGCGCGGATCCGCAGCAGTTCGCGCTCGGCATCACGCACAACTTCTGAGGCCCGCGGCATGGTCGGTTGCTTCGCGCGCGCGTTCATGGCCGTTGCGACGTCGCTCGTCGCCTCGCTTGCGTTCGCGCAGCTGCCGCCGGCGAGTGCCGACGCCGGTGCCGATCGCCTGCAGAAACTGATCGACGCAGCGAAACGCGAGGGCGAGCTGGTCATCTACTCGTCGACGCCGGTCGATGACATGAAGGTCATGACCGATGCGTTCGAGCGCCGGTACGGCGTCAAAACCAAAGTCTGGCGCGCGAGCTCCGAGAAGGTGCTGCAGCGGGCGATTGCGGAGGCGCGCGCCAACCGCTTCGATGCCGACGTCTACGATACCAATGGCCCTGAGCTCGAAGCGCTCGTTCGCGAGCGGATGCTGCTGCCGGTTTCCTCGCCGGCGCTCGACGACCTGCTGCCCGAGGCCGTACTCGCCCATCGTGCATGGGTCGGCATTCGGCTCGTTATCTTCGCGTTCGCCTACAACACGAATCTCGTCAGGAAGTCCGACCTTCCGACCGATTACCAGGGGTTTGCCGATTCGCGCTGGAAGGGCAAGCTCGCGATCGAGGCGGACGACGTCGACTGGTTCGCGACGGTGAGCGGCCTGCTCGGGGAGCGCGATGCGGAACGGCTGTTTCGCACGATCGTGGCGAACAATGGCGTGTCGCTGCGCAAGGGCCATACGCTGCTCGCCAATCTCGTCGCGGCCGGGGAGGTGCCGCTCGCGCTGACCGTCTACAACTACAAGGCGGAACAACTGAAGAACAAGGGTGCGCCGATCGACTGGTTCGTGCTGCCGCCGGCGATCGCGCGCGTCAACGGACTCGGTGTCTCGGCGCGTGCGCCGCACGTCAACGCCGCGTTGCTGTGGTACGAGTTCACGCTCGGTGTCGAAGGGCAGAAGTTGTTGCTGTCGCGCGAATTCGTGCCGACCAATCGGCGCGTCGAAACGCCGCTCAATCGCTTTCCGTTGCGGTTCGTCGATGCGGCTGCGGTGCTGAACGAATCGGCGAAGTGGGAGCGGCTTTACGCGGACGTCTTCGGCGGCCAGGCGCGCTAGACTCGAGCCCGGGTCCGCGGAATTGGTCATGCCACTTGACCACCTGATCGGGCGCGCGTAGCCTTCGCGATTCTTCGCTGATCGGACCCGGCGCGGCGTCTTGGCGTCCGTGTCGCGCCATGCCATTCCAAAGTATCGAACCGCGGCGGTTGTATCGCCAGATCGCCGATCAGATTCGGACGTTGATCAAGCAAGGGGAGTTCACGCCAGGTTCACGTCTGCCGCCCGAGCGCGACCTCGCACGGCAGCTCGGCGTATCGCGACCGTCGGTGCGCGAGGCGTTGATTGCGCTCGAAGTCGAAGGGCTGGTCGAGGTCCGTATCGGTTCGGGGATCTACGTGCGCGCACCGGACCCGCTGACGGCGTCGCGGACCGCGGATGCCGCAGCCGGCCCGTTCGAACTTCTTCGCGCACGCTACGTCATCGAATCCGAGTGCGCTGCGATCGCGGCAAAGTCGGCGAAGCGCGCGCAGGTGCAGGCGATTGGCGACGCCCTGGACGAAATGGACCGCGAAATGGATGCGGGGCGGCAGCCGCTACCGAGCGACCGGCTGTTCCACCTGCGGATCGCCGAGGCGACCGGCAACGGCGCCCTCGTGCACGTGATCAAGCTGCTCTGGGATGAACGCACCGGCGAGCTGTTTTCCAAATTGGAGCACCATTACGACTCGCCGCAGCTCTGGCGCTCGGCGATGAGCGAACATCGCGCGGTGCTCGCGTCGATTGCCGCACACGATGCGGATGCGGCGCGCGCGGCGATGCAGCGCCACATGAATCAGGCGTACAAGCGTTTCAGCAAGGGCTGGAACGCGCGGATGTCATGACCGTGCCAACAACCAATGCCACCGGAGGATCCATGCTCGCCTGCCGCATTCACGCCAAGGACGATCTGCGTGTCGAACCGCAGGACATGCCCGCCGTCGGTGCGGGCGAGGTCCTGCTCCGGCTTGGGGCGGGCGGCATCTGCGGTTCGGACCTCCATTACTTCTTCGAAGGCCGGAACGGCAGCTTCGTCGTGCGCGAGCCACTGATTCCGGGTCACGAGGCTTCGGCCGTCGTCGCCGCGGTGGGCGAAGGCGTGACGCGCGTCGCCGTCGGCGACAAGGTGGCCGTCAGTCCGTCGCACGCGTGTGGGCGTTGCGGCTATTGTCGGCAAGGCCGCGAGCACCTGTGCGACTACATGCGATTTCTCGGAAGTGCCAGCCGCTTTCCCCATGTGCAGGGAATGTTTCGCGAATACTTCGTCATGGGCGAACGCCAGTGTTATCCGGTGCGCGGCGACATATCGCTCGGCGAGCTCGCGTTCGCCGAGCCGCTCGCCGTCGGCTTGCATGCCGTCAACCGGGGCGGCGAACTGCTCGGCAAATCGGTCCTCGTCACAGGCGCCGGAACGATCGGTTGCCTGACCGTACTCGCGGCGCGGCTCGCCGGTGCAGCGAAGGTCACCGTCAGCGACATTCTCGATCGGCCGCTCACCCAGGCGAAGACCGTCGGCGCGGACGCCGTGCTGCATGCTGCGCGCGACGCCGAAGCGTTGCGAACGCCGCAGTTCGACGTCGCGTATGAAGTGTCGGGAAGCCTCGCCGCTCTCAACACCTGCCTTGCGGCGGTAAAGCGCGGCGGCGTGATCGTTCAGGTCGGCACGCTGCCGCACGAGCCCCTGCCGTTCGTCGTCAACGACGTGATGGCGAAGGAAATCGACCTTCGCGGCGCGTTCCGCTGGGGAATCGAGTTCGACTGGGCGGTCGACTACCTGTCCACGCGCAAGGTCGATGTGCGACCGCTGCTTTCCGGCCAGTATCCGCTGACCGATGCCGTCGAAGCGTTCCGCGCGGCCGCCGACAAGAATCGCAGTACCAAGGTTCAGCTGGTGGCATGAACCCTATCCGCAGGCCACTTATCACACGAAGGGGAGCAATGATGCGTTGGATGTCCAAGGGAGTACTTGCAGTGGCGGCGGTTGCCGCGATGGCGCTGGCAGCACCGGCATTTGCACAGACGAAACTGAAGTGGGCGCATGTCTACGAGACGTCCGAACCGTTTCATCGCTGGTCGGTGTGGGCCGCCGGCGAAATCGAAAAGCGCACGAGCGGTCGCTATCACATCGATGTGTTCCCGGCGTCGAGCCTCGGCAAGGAGTCCGACCTCAATCAGGGTCTGACCCTCGGCACCGTCGACATGATCATCTCGGGCCTGTCGTTCGCCGCGCGAACGATGCCTCGCTTCGGGGTCGGTTACTACCCGTACACGTTCCGCAGCGGCGACCACCTGATCAAGTGGGCGCAGAGCGACGCCTTCAAGCAGCTCGCCGACGAATACCGGAACAAGACCGGCATCCAGGTGACCGCGATGACGTATTACGGAACGCGCCACACGTCGACGAACAAGGCATTCACCGACTGTGCCGGGATGAAGGGACTGAAGATGCGCGTGCCGGACGTACCGGCGTACCTCGCGCTCCCGAAGGCGTGCGGTGCGAATCCGACGCCGATCGCGTTCGCCGAGGTGTATCTCGCGCTGCAGAACGGCACCGTCGACGCGCAGGAAAACCCGCTGACGACGATCGAGGCGAAGAAGTTCTACGAAGTTCAGAAGAACATCGTGCTGACCGGGCACATCGTCGACTCGCTCGCGACGCAGATCGCCCCGCACGTCTGGACCAAGCTATCGGACGCCGACAAGAAGGTTTTCGTCGACGTGACGCAGGAAGCCGCGCAGAAGGCGACGGCGGAAATCACCAAGCACGAGGCGGAACTCGTCGACGAATTCAAGAAAAAGGGTTTGAACGTGGCGGCCGTCGAGAAGAAGTCGTTCCAGGACGCGATCACGAAATCCGTGTCGCTCGAATCGATGGGCTACCAGAAGGCAGACTGGGACAAGATCCAGGCGATCAAGTAGATCACGGAAGCGGTCATCGATGAACGGATCGGAAGTCGCGTCGGCACCGGCTGCAATCGACGCCGGCGAGCACGTGCTGGACGAGTCCGGTCACTTTCACGTGACCGACGCGCCGATCGATCTCGGCCATTACACGATCGAGGCGTGGCTCGGGTTTGCCTTCTTCTGGCTGCTCGCGCTGAACGTGTTCTATCAGTTCTTCACGCGTTACGTGCTGAACGACTCGGCGGCGTGGACTGAGGAGATCGCCCGCTATCTGCTGATCTGCATGGTGTTCGTCGGCGTTGCGGCCGCCGTGCGCACCAGCCGCCACATTCACGTCGACTTCCTGTACCGGCTGGTGCCGCGCGGTGCCGGCCGGCTGTTGTCGACGCTGGTCGACGTCGTCAAGGTCGTGTTCTTCGCGTTCGCGACGGTGCTCACGTGGCAGATGATGGAAAAGATGGCGAACTACAAGATGACGATCATCGATCTGCCCATGAACATCGTCTATGGCGTCTGCATGTTCGGTTTCGCGTGTGCGTGCCTGCGTTCGATCCAGGTCGCCTTCCTGAACTGGCGCCGCGGCTACAGCGCGCTCGAGCGTCCCGACAAAGCAGACGAGATTGCGGCATGAGCGCGAAGGGCCGTCCCGAGCGCGAATCAGCTCCGCAGCGCGCGGGCCAGGGGATAGTGCGGTGAGTGCCCGATGACTCCGGCGCTGCTTGGGTCGTTCCTCGCGATGATGACGACCGGCGTGCCGGTCGCGATTGCGATGGCCGGATCGGCACTGGTCTACATCCTGCTGACCGGCAACACGCCGCCGTGCGTCGTCGTGCACCGGATGATCAGCGGCATCGACAGCTTTCCATTGCTT
>JAICVH010000747.1 GCA_025935435.1 Burkholderiales bacterium | reverse complement strand
CGAGCGCGAGATCGATGCCCGGAACTTCGATGCGATCGCCGTCGCCGAGTGCGTGCGTGCGGCGTGGAATCGCTTCGCGCGCCGGACCGAACACCGGCACGTCGTAGCGTTCGCAGAGCGCCGTCACACCGCCGACGTGATCTGCATGATGATGCGTCGCGATGATCGCCCGCAGCGTCATGCCGCTTTGCGTGAGCCACGCGAACACCGGCACAGCGTCGCCGGGGTCGACGACGGCGGCGTTCCGGCCATCGTGCACGGCCCAGATGTAGTTGTCCCTGAATGCGGGGATGGGGATAATCGTCGTCATGAATCACTCCTCCGCTGCGGTCGACACGCCGTCGATGCGCTTCGCCGCGTGGCTCGCGACGCCGCTCGGTGACTATCTGAAGGAGCGCGAGCAGGCGTACTTCGATGAGACGGTCGCGGACATCTTCGGTTTCCACGCGCTGCAGATCGGCTTGCCCGAGTGCGCGTTCCTCGGTCAGAGCCGCATCGTCTCGCGCTGGAGCCTCGATTACGATCCGCCGGCCGACATCATCGCAGATCCGCACGAGCTGCCGTTCGCCGAGAATGCACTCGACCTGATCGTCATGCCGCATGCGCTCGAGTTCACCGACGATCCGCACCTGATGCTGCGCGAAGCGTGGCGCGTCATCCGCCCCGAAGGGCAGATCGTCATCTCGGGATTCAATCCGTTCTCGCTGTTCGGGATGCGCCGCTATTTCGGACGCGGCTCGACGCCGCCGTGGAACGGCAACTTCATCGCGCTGTACCGGTTGAAGGACTGGCTGACGCTGCTCGGTTTCGACGTCGTCGGCGGACGCTTCGACTGTTACGTGCCGCCGTTCACGCAGGACAAGTGGCTGCGACGCTTCGCGTTCTTCGAGACGACGGGTGACCGCTGGTGGCCGATCACCGGCGGCGTCTATTACCTGCGCGCGACGAAGAAGGTGCTCGGCATGCGGGTGCTGGCCCCCGCGTGGGAGCGTCGCGAACGACGCACGCGAGCGCTCGCACCGGCCGCACGCGCGCGCGAAGGGTTGACGACGCACACGACCGCGCCGCTCGAGCGGTGAGTCCGGTCGTCATCTACACGGACGGGGCCTGCAAGGGCAATCCCGGTCCTGGCGGATGGGGCGCGCTGCTCGTGTGCGATGGACACGAGCGCGAACTTTGCGGCGGCGAGCGCCAGACGACCAACAACCGGATGGAACTCACCGCGGTCATTCGTGCGCTCGAAGCGCTCACGCGTCGCTCCGACGTGGATCTCTATCTCGATTCGCAGTACGTGAAGCAGGGCATCGAACAGTGGATCCACACGTGGAAGCGAAACGGCTGGCGGACGAGCGATCGCAAGCCGGTCAAGAATGCCGAGCTGTGGCGCGAGCTGGACGAACTCGTAGCGCGGCACGCGATTCGCTGGCACTGGGTGCGCGGTCATGCCGATACGCCTGGCAATCTACGCGCCGACGCGCTCGCCAATCGCGGCGTCGCGCAGGTGAACGGCACGGCGCGCTGACAGGTTAGCCTCGACTTTCGCAACCGCAACGGTTAGTGGGCTCGACTCTCCGCGCCGGTGACCGAAAGTAGGGTCAGACTCGACT
>JAICVH010000670.1 GCA_025935435.1 Burkholderiales bacterium | reverse complement strand
GACCGCGAATACGACTCGTTCGAGCAGTTCGTGCAGGACGCGCCGTGGCTCGCCGGACTGGTGTTCCTGGTGGTGTTGCTCGTGTTCCTCGTGCCATTGCTGATCATCGTGCTGCTGATCTGGTACAAGGTTCGCAAGAACCGCATGGCGAACGAGACGCTGGTGAAGCTCGCCGAGCGCGGCGTCATGCCGACGACGGCCGCGATGGATGCCGTGGCGTCGGGCAATCCAGCGCCAGTCGCGGACGCGGTTGGCAGCGGCGCCGCCACCATTCCCGCTTACGAACAAGCGCGGGCGTTGCATCGCCGCACTGTCTGGTCCGACCTGCGCAAGGGTGTGATCCTGTCAGGCATCGGACTCGGATTGATCGCGTTTTCGATGCTCGACGACGGCACGCCGAACAGCGTGGGCCTTGTGTGCCTGTTCGTCGGTGTCGGTTATTGCCTGCTGTGGTATTTCGAGGATCGCACTCGCCCGCCGCAGCGCGACGCGTCGACGACAACGCCACCTTCGTCCGGAGGCGCCTGATTGCTCCGCGTGCATGAACCGGCGTGTCACGATGGTCACGATGCATGATCGCCTCCGCGAGCGATCGCTGCGCCGCATGCCGGTTCGCCGCGCATTCCGGGTCGCACCGATCGACGGCGTGATCGATGGCCGCGAAGGCAGCTGGCCCCGACGTTCCCGACGCGCAACTCATCGCCCGATGCATCGTGGGCGACGACCGGCATGCGTTTGCGGAACTGGTGAAGCGGCATCAATCCGCGGTCCGCGCGTGTCTGCGCAAGCTGACCGCCGGCAATCATGCGCTCGCGGACGATCTGGCGCAGGACACGTTCGTGCTCGCATGGCGCAACCTCAAGTCGTTCCGACAGGAAGCCCGCTTTTCGACGTGGCTCTACCGCATCGCGACCAACTGCTGGCTGGCGTATGTCAGGAAACGGCGCGAAGCGTTGCTCGGCGACCGTGGTGACGACGTGGCGGACGACGATACGGAGGAAGCCGGCGAGCCGTCGTTGGGCGGCGATCACGCGGCGCACACGACGATGAAGATCGATCTCGAGCGCGCAATGGCGCTGCTGTCCGACGCCGAACGCGCGGCGATCGTCCAGTGCTACCATAACGATCTGTCGCACGAGGAAGCCGCGTATGTCCTCGGCTGCCCCGTCGGCACCGTGAAGACGCACGTACTGCGCGGCAAGCAGAAGCTGAAGAAAGCGCTGGCCGCGTGGGCACCGTCTCCATCGACGTAGCGATGACGACCTCGTCAAACAACCCCATGCAGGCGCGCGATCCTTCGGCCGATTGGATCGACGACGTGTTGCTGCGCGATGCACACGACGCCGCCGAGTACATCAGCGACAGCGGATTCACGGCGCGCGTGCTGCAGCAATTGCCGGTGGCCGGTGCGCTGCCCGCATGGCGGCGCCCCTTCGTGATGCTGTTGTGGGCGATCGCGGGCGTGGTGCTCGCCGTGTCGCTGCCGGGGCTCGCCCACGAGGTCGCCCGCGCGGCCTACACGCTGTTTTCGGCGCGGCCGTTCTCGCTGTCGACGGTTGGCTTCATGGTCGTGGCGATCGGCGTGGCGACGTGGACCGCGGCGGCGGTGGCGCTGCGAAGAGACTAGAGCGCCAGGTTATCGCCGCAGATTGCAAGGCGGCCTAAACCCGAACAGCAGGAAAGCACTCGGTGCCCCGCGTCACGCGCGGGACTGAGCGCATCGCGTCATCGCCGCAAATCGCACGGGCCTAAACCCGAATGGCAGGAAAGCACTCGGTGCCACGCGTCACGCGCGTGACTGAGCGGCGAGCGGCGCAGCCGCGAGACTCGAGCAACGCCCCTGCCGCCCTTCTACGCCGAAAGCGAAGGGCCGCCCCGAGCTTTGGGCGCTGGCATCCCGGGCCAAAGTATCGTG
>JAICVH010000566.1 GCA_025935435.1 Burkholderiales bacterium | reverse complement strand
TCAGGCGATCGCTGACGGGGGAGCCGTCGTCGCAACAACGAATACCGCGACCATCGCCACAGCGGAGAACGCAACGATTGCGGCGGCGCGCATCCCAGCTTCGGACATCGACGGCGCAGCAGGTGTTGCAACCGGCGCGTCATCCGACGCGGCTCCAAGTGAGCAGCCGCTGAAAACCTAGGGATTCAATGAGCCTCACGGACAAGACCGTTCTCCTCTGCACGTGCAACGACACGATGCCGATCGATCGCGATGCGCTCGCTCGAAATCTCGGCGCTCAGTCGACCGCCGTGCACACGGCGATGTGCCAGAAGGATCTCGCGCTGTTTCGCGCCAATGCGACCGGCGACGTCCTGATCGGCTGCACGCAGGAGCAGCGCTTGCTCGGTGACGTTGTCGAGGAGTCGGCGCAGGCGCGCACGGTGCGGTTCGTGAATCTGCGCGAATCGGCCGGTTGGTCCGCCGAGGCGCCGCGTTCGACGCCGAAGATGGCTGCGCTGCTGGCGGCCGCCGCGCTACCCGATCCCGAGCCGGTACCGAGCGTCGCTTACAAGTCGGAAGGGCAGCTGCTGATCGTCGGTCCGCTGGATTCGGCGCTGCGCTGGGCTGAAACGCTGCACCCCGCCCTGTCGGTGACGATCCTCGCCACCGAGCCGTCGCACGACAGCGAGTTGCCGACCGCGCGCAATTATCCGGTGTTCTCGGGCAGGCTCGTACGCCTGACCGGATGGCTGGGCGCGTTCGACGCCGAGTGGGCGCAGGAGAACCCGATCGATCTCGACGTCTGCACGCGCTGCAACGCCTGCGTCAAGGCGTGCCCCGAGCACGCGATCGGCTGGAATTTCCAGGTCGACCTCGACCGCTGCAAGGACCACCGCGCCTGCGTGAGCGCCTGCGGGGTGATCGGTGCGATCGACTTCGATCGTCGTGATACCGCGCGCAGCGCGCATTTCGATCTCGTGCTCGATCTGCAGCGGGAGCCGTCGTTCAGCCAGCATCAACCGCCGCAGGGGTATTTCGCGCCGGGCGCCGATCCGCTGGCCCAGGCCAAAGTGGCCGCCGAACTCGCGCTTGCGCTCGGCGAGTTCGAGAAGCCGCGTTATTTCGCGTACAAGCCATCGATCTGCGCGCATGCGCGCGCGAAGAAGACCGGGTGCACGCAATGCGTCGACATCTGTTCGACGCTCGCCATCAGCGCCGACGGCGACCACATTGCCGTCGAGCCACACCTGTGCATGGGCTGCGGCGCGTGCACGACGGTCTGTCCGTCGGGCGCATTGACGTTTGCCTATCCGAGCGCGGCGGAACTCGGAACGCGTGCCCGGACGCTGCTCGGCGCGTACGAGCGTGCTGGTGGTCGCGATGCCGCGCTGCTGCTGCACGCGGCCGATGCGGAGCCCGCGCTCGCGTCGCTCGCCCGGCGCGGCCGGGGGCTTCCCGCGCGCGTGCTGCCACTCGCGGTCCATCACATCGCATCGGTCGGCATCGATGTCTGGATGGCCGCCCTGGCCTGGGGAGCGACCGGCGTCGCGGTGCTTGCGACGGGTCGGGAGGCCCCGCAGTACCTTGCCGCCCTACGCTTCCAGATGTCGATTGCGCAGGCGATCGCAAACGCCCAGGGTTACCAGGGCGAGCATTTCCGCCTGATCGACGCGCGCACGCAGGATATCGGCACCGCCCTGTGGAATTGGCCGGTCGCACTGCCGCCCCGCATCGCAGCGACCTTCGCGGCGACGACCGACAAGCGCCGCACGCTCGCGCTTGCGTTCGACCATCTCGCGCAGCATGCACCCATTCCGCAGGCCGCGATTCCGCTGCCGGCCGGTGCTCCGTTCGGGACCCTTGCCGTCGACGCGGGACGCTGCACGATGTGTCTCGCCTGTGTCGGATCGTGCCCGGAAGCAGCGTTGCTCGACCACGCCGAGGCTCCGCAGCTCCGCTTCATCGAAAGCAACTGCGTGCAGTGCGGTCTTTGCGCGACCACCTGTCCGGAGCAGGCGATCACGCTGGTGCCGAGGCTCGCGCTGGCGCCGGAGGCGCGCGCGCCCCGCGTGCTCAACGAGGCGAAGATTTTCGCCTGCACCCGCTGCGGGAAGCCGATGGGAACGGAAAAACTCGTCCTCGCGATGATCGAGCGGCTGCGCGGGCATTCGATGTTCTCAGGCGCGGACAGTCTGGCGCGCCTGCAAATGTGTGCCGATTGCCGCGTCGTCGACCTCGTCACGAACGAGCGGACCGTCGATATCCGGCAGATCTAGGATCGAGAATCGGGGAACGCGTGCGCCTGTTCGAGCATCTAGCGGGATGTGACGTATGAAATTGCCGGAGACCGGCGCAAATGTCGCAAGCGACGCGGGGCATGCGATCGCAGCGGCAGGCAGCGACGGCTCGCCCGGACTCCCCTCCGACGCTCGCGTCTCCGCCCTCGGTGCTCGATCGTTGCCCGACGCCGCGGTGGGGCTGTCCTTTCCCCTTTCCCCCGAGGATCGCAGCCGCGCCGATTTTT
>JAICVH010000216.1 GCA_025935435.1 Burkholderiales bacterium | reverse complement strand
CGACGCAATGCTCGTCAAGCCGGCGCCGGTAGCCCAAATCCTCGATGCAATCGGTGGTACCCGAGTCGGCCATCGCGCCGGTTCCCGCAGCGCGTCCTCTTTGCGACGGGACCAGTCAGGCTCCGCGAGCCGTTCCTAGCCGGGCACGGATGGCCTTGGGTGTGCATTCGGAGTTGCGAGCGTGACGCAGGGCGGATGTTGCCAGCCCCGTGCGCGGCGTTGGGTGCGAGCCCGCGCAGGCGGATGTTGCCAGCCCCGTGCGCGGCGTTGGGTGCGAGCCCGATGCGCATCCCCTGCATGCCGTGGCGACTCCGTTGACAATTGCGCATAGTCCACGCACGCGACCGGCGACCGTCGGGCGTGACTGCCTTCTAGGCCGACTCCCTTCTAGCTTTAAGCAAACCACTTGACATTAGGCATTAATTCTATAAAACTGGAAACATGGAATCAGCGCGGGACTTCGATAAAGACGGCGTCGGCGACGCAATCGTGGCGAGACTCGCGGCGCTGGCCCAACCCACCCGCCTGGCGATTTTCCGCCTGCTCCTCGGACACGCCCCGAACGGCCTGACGCCTGGGGCGATTGCGTCCAGGCTCGACCTGGCCCCCGCGACGCTCTCGTTTCACTTGAAGGAACTGTCGCGCACCGGACTCATCGCCGACCGCAGGCAAAGTCGGTTCATCTGGTATCAGGCGAACGTCGCAGCCATGACCGAATTGGTTGCGTATCTCACCGAAAATTGTTGCCGCGTTACCTGCGGCGACGTCTGCGATCCGAAATGCGCGCCGGACGCATGCGTTCCCAGGCCGCGCGGGAGGAGCTCCAGATGAAGCGCTTTCATGTCCACGTCGGCGTGGCAGACCTCGATTCGAGCATTCGGTTTTACAGCAGTTTGTTTGGCGCAGAGCCCTCTGTCCGAAAGTCCGACTACGCGAAGTGGATGATTGACGAACCGCGCGTCAACTTCGCCATTTCTCGACGCGGGCATGCCAACCTCGGCGTGAACCATCTTGGTCTGCAGGTCGAATCGGCCGAAGAGCTCGCGGGCGTTCGCGAACGGTTCACAGCGGCCGACCGAAGTTCCGTCGTCGACGAGCCCGGCGTGCATTGCTGCTATGCCAAAGGCGACAAGCACTGGGTCACCGATCCACAAGGCATTGCGTGGGAAGCGTTCCACACGCTGGACGCGATACCGTTCAATGGCGCGACCGCCGATGCGAGCGTAGATGCCGACACGTGCTGCCCTGGGACAGAATCGGTCGCGAAAGCAACGCACGATGTCGCGCAGGCGTGTTGCTCACCAACGGCCGCGACGCGGCCAAGCGAGAACAAACCCGCGAAGCGAACGTGTTGCGGTTAGGTTCCAGGATTACGGCGAATCACGGGTCCCACTGCGAATCGGTAACGGGGCTTGATGCGTCACTTTCCGCGCTGTTTCTGGATTTGCGCTTGCGCATCGCGGGCGCGCGGCGACCAGCGACTCTTGATGTACGCAAGCGCGTCCCAGATCTGCTGATCCGTCAGCGTACTCCCGAATGCGGGCATATCGCTTTGATACCCCGGCGGCGCATAGTGCGGGGCGACGCCAAATTTCGTGATGCCGAAGAGAATGTCGTCCGCGTGATGCCACGTGTGGCCTGAATCGTCGTGCGGCGGCGCCGGCATCCTTCCGCTTGGCAGCTTCGAACGCCAGTCGGGCTGCCCTTTCAGATCTGCGCCGTGGCACGACGCACAGCGCTGTTCGTAGACCAATTTACCGGACCGGACCTGCGCGGCATTTTGAGCGTCGGCCATCGTCGTCGCCTGCTCATCCGCGCACGCCGCACACGTCAATGACGCGGCGACGACGAGGGTGCCAAGACACGGCCTGCGCAAAGCGCAGCCCTTCCTGATCGGCTTCATCCGCGGCCTCACTGCTTTGCGGTCGCCAGATTGTTCTCGCTGCTTGGCGACCCCGACCTACGCTAGAATCGCTGGCCGATGATGCAGCGCTGCACGGCGCTACCACCCGTACCATGCCGGGCACCGCTTATACGATCGACATCCATCCCCGCATTCCTGCGCGACTCGCGCGCTTGACGGATCTGGCGGGCAATCTCTGGTACAGCTTCGACCGACCGACGCGCATTCTGTTCGCGCGGCTCGATCCTGCGCTGTGGGACGCGATCGGCCATTGTCCGAAGGCGATGCTGAAGCGCATCGACGAGCAACGCCTGATCACCGCTGCCGAAGACGCGAGCTTTATCCAGAGCTTGCATCGGGTGCTGTCGGCGTTCGACACGTACATGTCGGAACCGCAGGACGCCACGTCCGCCGACGCCGACGACGGCTTGATCGCGTACTTCTGCGCGGAATTTGGCATCCACGAGAGCCTTCCAATCTATTCCGGTGGTCTCGGTATCCTCGCCGGCGATCAGTGCAAGGCCGCGAGCGATCGGCGCCTGCCTTTCGTCGGTGTTGGATTGCTGTATCGACAGGGCTATTTCGTGCAGACGGTCGACCGCAGCGGCCAGCAGCACGCCGACTACCGGGACGCGGAATTCGACGACCTGCCGATCGCACCTGCGCGCACCCGCGATGGCACGGCCGACCTCGTCGTCGACATCCCGCTCAACGGACGAATCGCGCAAGCCAAGGTGTGGCAGGCAGTTGTCGGTCGCGTCACGGTGTACCTGCTCGACACCGATCTTCCGAGCAATAGCGACCACGATCGCGACATTGCGCACCGACTCTATGGCGGTGACGCAGTGACGCGCCTCGAGCAGGAAATCGTCCTCGGCATAGGCGGCGTGCGAGCCCTTCGCATGCTGGGGTTGAAACCGGCCGTCTGGCACATCAACGAAGGACACGCGGCGTTCCTGATCGTCGAGCGCATCGCCGAACGCGTGAACTCCGGACAATCGCTTGAAGCATCGATCGAAGCAGTCGCGGCGAGCACGGTTTTCACGACGCATACCCCGGTCCCGGCCGGACACGATCACTTTCGCGACGACGCGCTGATTCCCTATCTCGAGCCGATATGCAAGGACGCCCGGATTCCCGTCGAAAGCGTCCTCGATCTCGGTCACGGTCCGACCAGCGCCGACTTCAACATGACGGCACTCGCGCTGCGCGGCTCGCGCCACCACAACGGCGTGTCACGTATTCACGGACGCGTCTCCTCTCGGCTGCTCCAAGGTTTCTGGCCCGATATTCCGGAGCACGAGAATCCGGTCGGCGCGGTGACCAACGGCGTCCATCTGCCCACGTTTCTCGCGAACGAGTGGATCGACACGTTCGACCGTTTTCTCGGAACCGGTTGGCAGCGGCGACTCGCCGACGCCAGTACGTGGGACCAGATCCACGCGATTCCCGACCATTTCTTCTGGAGCGTGCGCCAGTACCTCAAGTCGCAGATGCTGCACGCCGTGCGTCAGCGCATGGAGCTGCAGTACCTGCGCAATCAGGAAAGTCAGTCGCACCTCGATCGCGTCCTCCGCTATGCGGATGCAGCGAACCCCAACGTACTCACGATCGGGTTCGCACGTCGCTTCGCAACCTACAAGCGTGCGACGCTACTGTTTTCGGATCCGGACAAACTTCGCATGATCGTCGGTGATCGCGAGCGGCCCGTCGTCTTCGTCTTCGCGGGCAAGGCGCATCCTGCCGACAAGCCTGGCCAGGAACTGATCCGCACCGTCACTCAGATGGCGCGAATGCCGGAGTTCGAAGGCCGCTTGCTTTTCGTCGAGGGCTACGATCTGCGCCTTGCACGGCGCCTGGTGACCGGTGTCGACGTATGGCTGAACAACCCGGTCTATCCGCTCGAGGCATCCGGTACCTCAGGAATGAAAGCCGGCATCAACGGCGTCATCAACCTGTCCGTGCTCGATGGCTGGTGGGGCGAAGGCTATCTCGGGGACAACGGCTGGGCCGTGCAGCCTGCGGCGTCATCGCTCGAGCCGGAGGAGCGCGATCGTGAAGAGGCGCGCACGCTGTACGAGATCATCCAGGGCAATGTCGTTCCGCTCTACTACGATCGGCGCTCATCGGGCCATTCCGCTGAATGGATTCGCATGGCGAAGCGGTCGATGGCAACGTTGCTGCCGCGGTTCAGCGCCGCCCGGATGCTCGGTGAGTACGTCGAAGGCTACTACCGGCCGGCCGCGCGTCAGGGCGCACGCTTGGCGGCCGACGACGGTCGTGCCGCGCTCGCGCTCGCGTCATGGAAAACGCGTGTTCATGCCGCCTGGGACGGCGTGCAGTTGCGCCGAATCGACTGGCCGCGGGCGAGTGCAATGTTCGGCGATACAGTACCGGTCGAAGTGGCGGTGAAGCTGAACGGGCTCGATGCGGCAGACGTGATCGTGGAACTGGTGCTGTCGCGAAGCGTTCACCAGTCACACGAGTCGGCGCGCTATCCGCTCGCGCCCGCGGGTACCGGGCCAGGCGCGGACGAGCAGCGCTTCGTGCTCGATCTCAAGCCGGAGCTATGCGGCCGGCTCGATTACCGTATCCGCGTCTACCCGCATCATTCGCTGCTGACGCACCCGTTCGAACTCGGGTTGATGCGGTGGGCCTGATACGGCGCCGTGATGTGCCGAGGCCCGATGCGGAGGCCAGGTCGCATGCGCTGGCCGCGCTATTCGGACGTAAGCAGCGCGACCGGAAACGAATCGAGGATCGAAGCGATCCGCATACCGCCGTCGTCGAACACATAGCGCGCGCCTGTCAACGCATTGCGCCAGCGTCTGGGCGAACCGGACGGCAGGCGGACCCGCGTCTCCCGCCATGCGGAGTCGCCGAGCGGCCAGCCGTCGTCACATAGTCCGACGTACAAGCGCGGCGCCAGCGTCACGAGCGTACCGGCAGCGTGCGGGCGGGCGAAGGCACAGAGGTGCCGAGCGTTCGCCCCGTGCACGCCGAGTGGAACGTACCCAGCGCTGTCGAACCAGTGCGGATATTGCATCCGCACCGCGAGCACGCGCCATATCAACCACAGCTTCGCTCTGCCATCGCGCCACTGCTCGAGTAGCATGCGCGCCGCCTCCGACCGATCAGCGTCGCCGGTAAAGTCGCGTTTCAATGCTTCGAGATCCTCGGTGCGCCTCGCGTAATCGACAGCGCGGCGGTTGTCGGGGTCGACCAGGCTGAAATCCCACAGCTCAGTCCCCTGATACGTGTCGGGAACGCCTGGCGAGGTGAGTTT
>JAICVH010000336.1 GCA_025935435.1 Burkholderiales bacterium | reverse complement strand
GTCGACTCATTTCTGCACGACGACCGAGCAAGCGCCTACCCTGCGCAACACGTTCACGGCCACGTCGTTTCCGTGCCTCGTGAACGCGAGGTCGACCCTGGCATCGGCCACCGGCAGTCCACTGATCTTCATTTCGTCAATCGCGTCTGGAAGCATCGGGGAATGGAACGAGGCGGTGCGGTTCGTTCCGTTGACTTGAAGACCGAGACAGGCGGCGAGCAGCATGAAGACCGCGCCCGACGCCCATGTCTGCGGGGAGCATGCAACCGGATACAGCGTAGGAGTCTCGCCGAGCCGTCGGTGAAAGCCGCAGAACAATTCGGGTGGCCGATGCAGCTCGAAACCCTGCGCAGCGTCGAACAGGGCGGACAGCACTCGCGAAGCTTCTCGACGCATTCCGTATCGCGCGAACCCCGCCGCCACGAGCGCATTGTCGTGAGGCCAAACGGACCCGTTGTGATACGACATGGGGTTGTAGCGCAGCTCAGTCGTCGCGACGGTTCGGATGCCCCAGCCCGAGAAGCATCTTTCGCCCAGTAGCGTGTGAGCGACCCGGCGCGCGTGGTTATCGTCCGCGATGCCGCTGAAGAGACAGTGCCCGGCATTGGACGTGACGACGCGGCACGGTTTCTTTCTGCCATCGAGCGCAAGCGCGTAGCAACCGATGTCTTCGCACCAGAACGCTTCCTCGAAGCGCGACCGCAGCGTCGCCGCCGCGCTCGCCAGTGCGTCGGCACGTTCATCCATACCGAGCGCGCGCGCGAGCAGCGCGGCCGCCGTTCGCGCCGCGTACGCATACCCCTGCACCTCGCACAGCGCAATGGGCGGCTCGGCGAGCGTGCCGTCGGCGTGGAAAATCGAATCGTATGAATCCTTCCATCCCTGCTGCACGAGCCCATGCAGCGATTGCCGCGCGTACTCGACGAAACCGTCACCGTCCGCGTCGCCGTAGCGCTCGATCCACGTCAGAGCCCGCTCGATGTTGCCCCAGATCTCGCGTACCAGCGACAAATCACCGGTCTGCTCGTAGTACGCGCCGGCGAGCATGACGAAAAGCGGTGTCGAATCGACCGACCCGTAATAGCGACCGAATGGGACTTCGCCGAGCGCCGCCATCTCGCCGGCACGGGTCTCGTGAAGTATCTTCCCCGGTTGCGCGTCCTGTTCTTCGCACACCTTGTCTGCCTGCGTCGCTGCCAGATACCTCAGCACGCCTTGCGCAACCTGCGGCTTGAACCACAAGTACTCCAGTCCTGCGATGACCCCGTCGCGTCCGAATGCGGTGCTGAACCACGGAACGCCGGCATAGGGATAGTGGCCGTGCGCCGTCTCGGTATCCATCAGGTGAAGATCGGAAGCCGATCGCGCAAGCCAGTCGTTGAAACGGTTGTTCGACGTAACGATGCTCGGCGCCGTCGAGCGTGACTCCGTGAGGCTTTGCGCCGACGCCGCTGCCGCATCTTCGTACGAGGAAGTCGATCGCGCGGTCATGATGTCAGCCGCAACGAACTCACGCGATGCCATCTCCTCACACGTCATCTCAACGCTGTAAGTCGTTGCTGCCTGCGGTGCGAGCCGCAGCAGATACCGCGCTTCGCCCTGCGAAAGGTCGTTTGGTGCCGGGGTGAAGACCAGCCGCGTGGCGCGAACGCGACGGTCGAGTCCTTCGTATGCGAGCAAGACGGTGTCGCTCGTCACTTTGGTCGGGAGGTGGCTGCCGCGACGCTCGCGCCGCACGCCGCGGACCTCGAAGATGTCTCGGAAATCCGCGTCGAATTCGAGCGTAACGGCGATGTCGACCGGAACAGTTCCATAGTTGTGGATCCTCAGGCGCTCGTGACACGCCGATTTCCACAGCAGCTTGGAGCGGAAGATATGCAGGATGCCGCGCGGCACGCTCACGTCGCTCGCCTCGCTTGCGTCCCGTATATCGGGATTCATCAGATCGACAGCGAGCGCGGCGTTGTCGTCCTTGATCGTCGAGCTCAGCAGAAGGGGGCGCTGCCCGGCCAGCCGTAGCACAAGCGTGGACAGGAATCGGGTATCTCGGTAATACACGCCGAGCGTGCCGCTTCCGAATCCCTCGATGTCGCCGAAGCGGTCGAAGACGGCGAAGGCGTCGCCGTTCTTGAGCACACGCTTGCGATCATCGACGCGGCTTGACATGGAGAGGATGTAAAAACCGTCCTCGATCTTGACGATGTCGTGCATTGCGCCCTATGTCCGTGCCGGTCGGTTCTCGGCACTCGAAATCAGCCGTTCGTACACGGCCGCGTAGTCGCGTGCCATACGCAAAGCCGTGAAGCGCTCCTCGAACGCTTCGCGGCACCGCGCGCGGCTGATGTGCGGCAAACGTCGCACCGCCTCGACCGCTTCGTCGAGCTCGTTGACGATCAAGCCGGTGCGTCCCTCCTCGATCACTTCGGGAACTGAGCCAATGCTGGTCGCGATGACCGGAGTACCGCAGGCCATCGCCTCGATCATCACCAACCCGAAGGGCTCGGGCCAATCGACCGGAAAGAGGAGCGCCTGCGCGTTGCCCAGAAACTCCTCCTTCCGGTCTTCTCCAATCTCTCCGATGAATTCGACGAGCGGGTGGTCCAGCAGCGGCTCGATCACCGTTTTGAAATACTCGCCGTCGACCTTGTCCACTTTCGCGGCGATCTTGATCGGCATCCCGGCCTGCTTTGCGATCGCGATCGCGCGATCAATGCCTTTCTCCGGCGAAATTCTCCCGAGGCACGCGAGATAGTTTCCTGCTTCGGGGTGAAAACGGTACAGGTTGGTTGGAAGGCCATGGTAGACCGTCGCCTGCCAGTTCAGCCAAGGCAAGGGCTCGCGTTGGGCATCCGAGATCGACACGACGGGGACTTCGGTGAACTCCCGGTAGAGCGGTACGAGATCGGGTATGTCGAGACGGCCATGCAAGGTGGTGACATGTTTGTATTGCTGGCGTCGGGACAACGGAAAATGCAAATAGTCGATATGGAAGTGGATGACGTCGAAGTCCTTGGCCCGTCGTACGACCTGTTCGAGCATTGCGATGTGATGCGCGAGCTGGTCGATACATTCCGGGTCGAGGCGCAGCGAGCGCGGCCAGCCAGCGACCAGTCGCGCCTTCGTGTCCGAGTCCCCACTTGCAAAAAGCGTCACGTCGTGGCCGAGCTCGACCAGCTCCTCGGTCAGATACGACACGATGCGTTCGGTTCCGCCGTAATACTTCGGCGGGACGCTCTCGAAGAGTGGTGCAACTTGGGCAATGCGCAGCGGTCGCCCCAGCAACGCGGCATCCACGGGTCTTACAGCGGCAACCGGGGGTGCAGGACTAGACATGGGTCAAGGCCAAGTGCTCGCGGACGAATTTGATCTTGACGATGACAACAAAACGGATATCAAGCTAACTTCCTCCCCAAATATTGGGGGATGCGGCTTCGGGGCAAGAAGCGTTGCGCTCTGTATGGTGAAGGTCCCACGGGTTCAAAGATCCAATTCGAGTCGATAGATTCTGAACTGTCGTGCCGCAATTACATCACCACCCAGCGCAGACAGGTCCAGGCGCGGCAAAGCTGCAGGTTGTTCCATTAGCGGATGCGCGTGGAACGAATAATCCGCGCCTGACGCATGACATCCGAAACCGTTCCGCACGCACTGCGGGGCGGCGCTATTCCAGGCGGCGTGAACGTGATTACGAGAGGATGGTTGCCAAGCGAGCGGATGGCGACAGGTTGTTGTGCTGCCGCACTCACTAGGCGACGCGACAACTATGATGGCATAGGCGAAGGTACGACCTGTTACCTATGTGTCCGGTACGGACCCAGTGGAGATTGGTGCCGGTAGAGGG
>JAICVH010000623.1 GCA_025935435.1 Burkholderiales bacterium | reverse complement strand
GACGATCGCGATGCGGCGCGCGTGGCGGCCGGGGTCGCGCGCGTGTCGACCGTGACCTTGCGCGTCGGGGCCGGGCAGTGGCGCGGCGCCTGCGACGCCGAGAGCAACGGCAAACCATGCGATCGGCGAGTAGGCGAGGCGGCCGCCTTCCCCCGATGCCGAGAGTTCACCGAGATTCAGCAACGTCGCCGCGACGAGTCCAACCGCCGCGAGCGCCAGCGCGATCGCGAGCCGCGCACGCGCGCCCGACATCGACGCGGCGAGGAGAGCCGTCGTCACGATGACGAGGACCGCGTAAACGTTCGCCATCGAAGGTGTTGCTGCCGTCAGCGCCCGCCACCAGGGCACCGTCGAAGCGACTGCGTCGCGAAAGCGCTCGACCGAAGGCGACGTGTCCGAGCGGTAGACGTGCCAGACGTCGCCGAACACATACGCGCGCATAGCCATGAATGTCGCAACGAGTGCGACGCAAACGGCGATGGCGCCGAGTTGCGCGCGCGTCAGTCGCGTCGGCCACGCGATCGCAACGAGCAGCATCTGGAGCGGGAATACGGCGGCCGACTCCTTGCAGCCAAGCGCTGCCAGCAGCGCGAGCGGGAGTAAAAACGCGCGGCCCGACATCGCAGGGGTCCTTGCCCACGCGTAAAGGCCGCCAAGCGTGAACAAGGTGACGGCCGCGTCGGCGCGCGCCGAAACCCAGAACACGCCTTCCGCAAGTGCGGGTGACAGTGCAAAGAACAGCGCGGCCACGGCACCGGCCCTGCGGCCGTCGCGACCGCAGGAAGCGGCCAGCGTCGCGACGATCGCACCCACCAGCACCGTATTCGCAAGATGCAACGCGAGATTCAGCGCGAACCAGCCGGCGTACGCCGGACCGAACAGCCATTGGTTCAACGCCATCGTCGCGATCATCACCGGCCGATAGAACGCGCCATCGGATGGAACAGGCGAGAGGAACTGCGCCGACGCGTGCCGCCAGAGCGCGCCCGCGTGATCCGCGTGCCACAGCCGATGCAGGTTCGAGAAATCGTCTCCGAGCCAGAAACCGTCGACGAAGCGCGCGTAGGCGAGCATCGCGAGCAGGACGGGGATCGCGAGCCGCACACCCGCCGCGCTCGCGCGGTCGCGTCGCTTCATCCGGCGTCTCGCGTTGGCCGCCTTCGTGCGAGCGCAATGCGATTGAGGATGAACGAGCACGGCGTCACCAGCGCAATCGTGATGGCGAGTGCGACGCGCGGTCCGAGTCCTGCGTTGGTGAATATGCCGATCAGCAGCGCACTCAGCGCATATTGAACCGCGTAGACGAGCGGATAGAGTGCAGCGGTCGTTGCGCGCAACGGCGCGCGAAACACATACCGGGCATTGACGAAATAGGCGAGCGCGATGCCGAGTACGAATACGATCGCGTACGCAACCTGTGGATGCAGGAAGAATACGAGCACGCAGTAGAGCGCATAGGTGAGCGCGGTGTTGGCCGCACCCGAGACGAGAAAGCGCAGACCCTGTGCACCGGCGCGGTCAACGCCCGGCGCGCCCGGCATCAACGCTCGCGCACCGCGGCGAGGAACTCGTCGTAGTCGCGGATGTAATCGGACGCGTCGTAATGCTCGGACGCCAGGACGAGAAGCGCGCCGTCCGCGGAGTACCCGTATTGCGTCGCCCAGACACGCGGCGGAATGTAGAGGCCCAGTTGCGGCGAATCGAGGCGGAATGATTCGCGTCGATGTCCGTCGTCCGCGACGACGTTCACGCTGCCCCGAACGCAGATCAGGAACTGGTGACAGGTTCGGTGCGCGTGTTCGCCGCGTATCTCGGCACTCGGCACGTCCAGCACGATGAACAGCCGCTGGGGCGCGAACGGAAGGAGCGGCCCGACTTCGGCCGGAATCAGGTTGCCACGCATGTCCTCGATCAGCGGTAGACGGTGCAGCGTCACGCCCGCGACCGGAGTGTCCTTCGCCACCGCCGCGCGCGCGGCCGGCAGCGTGCGCTCGGCGTGCCGGGCACCCGCAGAATCCGAATAGCCGACGATGCGGGCCGGGTTGCCGGCGACGATCGCAAAATTCGGCACCGACCGGACGACCACCGCGCCGGCGCCGACCATCGCGCCACGTCCGATCGTGATGCCAGGCAAGATCGTCGCGTTCGCGCCGATCGAT
>JAICVH010000531.1 GCA_025935435.1 Burkholderiales bacterium | reverse complement strand
TCGGTGACGTTGCGGGGAGTTGCGCCGATATCGCCCGCGCCGCGGCGCTGCTCGACTGGCATCCGACGCGCGATCTCGACGCGATCTGCGCGGATGCCTGGAGATGGCAAAAGAACGGCGCCCGCTATTAAATAGGGTCAGACTCGACTTTCCCGGCTCTTTCGAAAGTCGAGTCTGACCCTACTTAATAGCGCTGACCCTATTTAATAGCGGGCGCCGTTCTTTTGCCATCTCCAGGCATCGGCGCAGATCGCGTCGAGATCGCGCGTCGGATGCCAGTCGAGCAGCGCCGCGGCGCGGGCGATATCGGCGCAACTCCCCGCCACGTCACCGAGGCGGCGCGGCCCGATCACCCGGGCAACCGATCGACCGCAGGCGCGCTCGAACGCGGCGATCGCCGCATACACGGACGTCGCCTGGCCGCTGCCCAGATTGACGGTAAGCGTGCCGGGCTTCGCGAGCACGTACTTGAGCGTGCGCACGAAGCCGTCGGCGAGATCCTGCACGTGGACGAAGTCCCGCACGCCCGTGCCGTCCGCCGTATCCCAGTCGTCGCCGTGCACGATCAATTCGCTCGCTTCACCGGCTGCCACGCGGCACAGCTGCGGGAACAGGTGCGTCGCGCGGCCGCGCGGCGCCTCGCCCATCATGCCCGACGAATGCGCACCCGCGGGATTGAACTTGCGCACGATCCCGATGCGCCAGTTGGCGTTCGCCTTCGCGAGGTCGCGCAGGAAATCCTCGACGACGCGTTTGGTGCGGCCGTAGACGCTCGCCGATTGGAGCGGGGTGTCTTCCGCCAGACGCAGGTCGGTCGCATCGCCATACACGCTCGCAGCCGAACTGAACACCAGCGTCGCGACGCCCGCTTCGCCCATCACCTCGATCAGCGCGAGCGTGCCGCCGACGTTGACGTCGTAATACGCGAGCGGCCGCGATTCGGACTCGGCGACGTCTTCGAGCCCTGCGCAATGCACGACGGCCGTGATCGGATGATCGTGAAAGGCCGCACGCAGCGCAGCGGCGTCCCTGACGTCCGCGGTGATGCAGGGAACGGGACGACCGCCGAGTGCTTCGAGCCGCGAGCGAATCGCCGGCGTGCTGTTGGTGAAATTGTCGAGGATGATCGGCGCGAAGCCCGTTCGCGCGAGTTCGACGGCGATGTGCGATCCGAGAAAGCCGGCGCCGCCGGTGACGAGAACAGTGTCGGGCATGGTTGAATGCTACACGGTTTGTCGCGCGCGCCCGTCGCCCAATCGATCGCACAAAAAAGCCGGGCGCGCGGCCCGGCTGATTTGCAACGAACGGAATTTCGCGTCAGGCGGCCTGCGCCTCTTCTTCGGTCGCTTCCGGACGATCGACGAGTTCGATCAGCGCCATCGGGGCGGCATCGCCCTGCCGATGGCCGAATTTGAGGATGCGCAGATAGCCACCCGGGCGCGCCTTGAAGCGCGGGCCGAGCTCGTCGAAGAGCTTGGTGACGACCTGGCGATCACGCAGACGATCGAACGCCAGGCGGCGATTCGCGAGCGTGGGGTTCTTGCCGAGCGTGATCAACGGCTCGGCGACGCGTCGCAGTTCCTTGGCCTTCGGCAACGTCGTGCGGATCGCCTCGTGCGTGAAGAGCGAGTTCGTCATGTTGCGAAGCATCGCGAGGCGGTGCGCGCTCGTGCGATTCAGTTTTCGGAGTCCGTGGCGGTGTCTCATACGCTCGTCCTTGCAGTTCTACCGAAAATCGACGGGCTCCGCCCGCGATTTTCGGGATGCCTACCCGTAAAAAGTAGGGGTTTACTTTTTACGGCCTATCCAATCCCGCCGGCGGCCAGTTCTCGAGCCGCATGCCGAGCGAAAGGCCGCGTGACGCGAGGACTTCCTTGATCTCGTTCAGCGACTTGCGACCGAGATTCGGCGTCTTCAGCAGTTCCGTTTCCGAGCGCTGGATCAGGTCCCCGATGTAATAGATGTTCTCGGCCTTCAGGCAGTTGGCCGAACGCACGGTGAGTTCGAGGTCGTCGACCGGACGCAACAGCACCGGATCGACTTGCGGCGACGCGCGTTCCGCCGATGGCTGATCGGTACCCTTCAGATCCGCGAAGACGGACAGCTGCTCGACCAGCACGCTCGCTGCGTAACGGACGGCCTGCTCGGGCTCGACGACGCCATTGGTCTCGATGTCGAGCACCAGTTTGTCGAGATCGGTGCGCTGTTCGACGCGCGCCGATTCGACCGCATAACTCACGCGACGCACCGGCGAGAACGATGCATCGAGCAGGATGCTGCCGATCGTGCGGCCGCCTTCCGGTTTCGTGCGCATCGTCGCGGGCTGATAACCACGGCCCTTCTCGACCTTGATCTCCATCTCGATCTTGCCGCCCGCTGTCAGATGGGCGATCAAGTGCTCGGGATTGATGATCTCGACGTCGTGGTTCGGCTCAATGTCCGCCGCCGTGACCGGACCTTCGCCGTTCTTCGACAGCTTGAGCATCACGTGGTCGCGATTGTGCAGCTTGAGCACCACGCCCTTTAAGTTCAGCAGGACATCGACGACGTCCTCCTGCACGCCGTCGAGCGCGGAGTACTCGTGCAGCACACCGGTGATCTTCACTTCGGTGGGCGCGTAGCCGGGCATCGACGACAGCAGCACGCGACGCAGCGCGTTGCCGAGCGTGTGCCCGTACCCAC
>JAICVH010000146.1 GCA_025935435.1 Burkholderiales bacterium | reverse complement strand
GACGAGCTTGCCGCCGAACGACCACACCAGCCACTGGCACCAGGTATTGCCGTCGCCGGTCGCGTTGCCCAGTGCAAAACCGGGCGGCGTGCCTTTTTCCTTCAGCGCCTTCGCGAGCTTCAGGAAACCGTCGGTGTCCTTTGGGAACGTGTCGAAACCCGCCGCCTTGACCGCGCTCTGCCGATAGACCATGCACACGCCTGCAACGCCGAGCGGTACGCCGATCCACTTCTTGCCATCGGGCTTCAAATACGGATCGCACACCGGGTAGAACCCGCCGTACTTGCTGCCGAGATAGTTGCAGACATCCGTGACGTCGACGAGCTTCTCCGGGTACAGATTGGCGTCGTCGTTCGTCGACAGGATGATGTCCGGTCCGGCGCCGGTGTTCGCCGCGACCGCCGCTTTCGGCCGCACGTCCTCCCAGCCTTCGCTGTCGACGCGCACTTCGATCTGGTATTTGTCCTGGAATTTCTGGACGTTCTTCATGTACTGATCGATATCGCCCTGTACGAAGCGGCTCCAACGCAGCACGCGCAGCTTCGCGCCCTTCTCGGGCGTGCTGGTCCATTGCTGTGCATGGGCGTCCTTCACCCAGATCAGCGGCCCTGCCGCTGCACCGGCCGCCAGGCCGGCCGACGTTTGCAGAAATCTGCGACGCTTGAACTCAGTCACGACGTTCTCCTCCTCGGTGTGGAACGATGTTGTGGGCGCTGCGATCGACGTTTCAGGCGGCGAGCCGCGCACCGCTCGCCGCGTCGAACAGATGGGCGCGCGCGATGTCCGGCACGAGCCCGATGCGATCGCCGGCGCGGCAACTGACGCGATCGCGCACCAGCGACGTTATTTCCTGCCCGTTGAAGCGGCAGAACAGCTGCGTGTCGGCGCCAGTCGGTTCGACGACGACGACCTCGGCGGGCAAGCCCGCGTCGGCGGCAACGATGCAATGCTCGGGGCGCATGCCATAGAGTACCGGCTGCCCGTTCGCCGGACGCGAATTGCGCGGCAGCGGCAACCGGACGCCGCCCTCGAATTCGACCCCCGACGCGGCACCATCGACCCGCGCCACGCCGGGCACGAGGTTCATCGCCGGCGAGCCGATGAACGCGGCGACGAACGTGTTGACCGGCATGTCGTACAGCGTCAGCGGATCGCCCATCTGCTCGACGACACCGTCGCGCATGACGACGATCCGGTCGGCCATCGTCATCGCCTCGATCTGGTCGTGCGTCACGTAGATCGACGTCGTCTTCAGCCGCTGGTGCAGTTCCTTGATCTCGGTTCGCATCTGCACGCGCAGCTTGGCGTCGAGATTCGACAGCGGCTCATCGAACAGAAACACCTGCGGATCACGGACGATTGCGCGGCCCATCGCGACACGCTGACGCTGACCACCGGAGAGCTGACGTGGATAGCGATCGAGATACGGTGCAAGTCCCAGGATGTCGGCCGCGCGCGTCACGCGTTCCCGGATGTCGGCACTGCCGCGCTTGGCGAGCTTCAGCGCGAACGACATGTTGTCCCGCACGGTCATGTGCGGATAGAGCGCGTAGTTCTGGAACACCATCGCGATGTCGCGTTCCTTCGGGAGCACACGGTTGACGACCGTGCCGCCGATGGCAATTTCGCCTTGCGTGATCTCCTCGAGCCCCGCGATCATCCGCAGCAGCGTCGATTTGCCGCAGCCCGACGGGCCGACCAGCACGCAGAACTCGCCATCGGCAATCGGAATATCGACGCCGCGGATGACTTCGGTCGAGCCGAACCGCTTGTGGACGCCGGTGATGCTCACCGCGGCCATGCGTGCCTCCTCGCGAGCGAGCCTGCGCCGCCTTCGCGGCCGGACCTGACTGCCGCTGCGGACACTGGACGGGCCTCCGCGCTTCGTACTGTTTCGCTCTCGACACGGCCCGTCGCGCTCATTGTGGTGTGCGCGTTCCGTGCACGACCGGATAATCCGGCCGTCCGGTGCGAGACCACGTCACGATGTTCTGTGCGGCCTTTCGTCGCAGTTCGCGCTCCGCTTCCACCGAATAGAACGCAGCGTGAGGCGTCAGGATGACACGCGGGTCCGCGAGGAGCTTCGATGCGCGCGGCACCGGTTCCTCGGGCAGGACGTCGAGCGCCGCGCCTCGCAGTATTCCAGCATCGAGCGCAGCGAGCAAATCGTCGATGACGACGACGGCGCCTCGCGATGTATTGACGAGCGTCAGGCCCGGTTTCGCCGCGGCAAAGAAACCGCGGCCGATCATGCCACGGGTCGTCGCATCGAGCGGCGTATGCAGCGAAACCACATCGCTCTGGGCCGCCAGCGCCTCGAGCGTCGCGGCTCGTTCAACGTATGCCGGAAAATCGCCGTCGATCAGCAGCGGGTCGAACGCCACGACACGCTTGAACACATTCCGCGAGACATGCGCCATCCGCTTGCCGATCCGCCCGAGACCTACGATGCCGAGCGTCAATTCCGCGGGCCGCCGCATCGTCCCCGCCGACAGGTAATGCCATTGCCCGCGATCGATATCGGTATCGTAGCGAACGACGTTACGCACCGACGCCAGTGCAAGGGCGAGTGCATGCGTCGCGACTTCACCGACGCCGTAGTCGGGAGAATTCGCGACCCAGACGCCCGCGCTGCGGCACGCCTCGGTGTCGACGGTGTCGAAGCCCGCGCCGATCCGGCTGACGATGCCGACCCGCGGCAACGCGGCGACGACCGCGGCAGTGATTGGGGCGTATTGCAGCAGGATACCGGCGCAGTCGCGCGCCGCGTCGATCACCTGCGCATCGGTTGCGCACTGCGCGAGTTTGAGCTCGAGACCCGCAGCGGAAAAGATTTCGCGCTCGAGGTCGACGTTCGGAAAATCGTGATCGGCGAACAGGATTTGCATGACGGGAAGGGCGGCGCGCCGCGTGCCGGCACCAGCGAACGCGACGGCGAAAGGTACGCGGCATCCCCGTCGAGCGTCAAGCGCACCGCCTCCCGTTGCGCGCAGGAAACGTCGATGGCGCCGCGAAGCTAGAATCGGGGCGAGCGCCTGGAGACGACGGTGACGACGACGAAATTGCGGACGACGATTGCGGGAAGCCTGCCGAAACCGGCATGGCTCGCCGAACCCGAAACCTTGTGGGCGGCCTGGAAACTCGACGGCGAAGCGCTCGCGGAGGCCAAGCGGGACGCCGTGCGTCTCGTGCTGCGGGATCAGGAACAAGCGGGGATCGACGTCGTTTCCGACGGCGAGCAGACGCGCCGCCATTTCGTGACCACGTTCATCGAAGGGCTCGAGGGCGTCGACTTCGAGCACAAGCGCACCGTGCGCATCCGCAACCGTTACGACGCCGCTGTGCCGGTCGTCGTGGCGCCGGTGGCGCGGCGGCGGCCGATCTTCGTCGACGACGCGAAATTCCTCCGTAGTCAGACGACGCGTGCGGTCAAGTTCACGCTGCCCGGCCCGATGACGATGGTCGACACGCTGCACGACGCGCACTACGGCAGCCGCGAAAAACTGGCCTGGGCCTTCGCCGAAATCCTGAACGAGGAGGCGCGCGCGATGGCAGCGGCCGGCGTGGACACGATCCAGTTCGATGAACCCGCGTTCAACGTCTACTTCGACGAAGTCCGGGATTGGGGTGTCGCGGCACTCGAGCGCGCCGCGGAAGGCCTTGGCTGCACCACGGCGGTGCACATCTGTTACGGGTACGGGATCAAGGCGAACATCGACTGGAAGAAGTCCCTCGGCAGCGAATGGCGTCAGTACGAACAGACGTTTCCGCGCCTCGCCGCCTCGGCGATCGACCAGGTCTCGCTGGAATGTGCGCATTCGCATGTGCCGATCGAATTGATCGGCCTGCTCGAAGGCAAAGACGTCCTGGTCGGCGCGATCGACGTCGCGAGCGACCGCGTCGAAACGCCCGAGGAAGTCGCGGATGTCATCCGTTCGGCGCTCCGGTTCGTCGCACCCGAGCGTTTGCTGCCCTGCACCAATTGCGGCATGGTCCCGCTCGCGCGGGACGTCGCCCGCGGCAAGTTACTCGCCTTGGGAAAGGGCGCCGCGCTCGTCCGGCGGGAATTGGGCTAAGCGGACGGCGGGCTTCGGCGCCGCCTCCGCCGGAATCCCGCGCCAGACGTGGGATTTCGCGCAACAGTCGCCCGCCAACCGCCGCGAAACCCTCGCTTTTTCGGGAATTTTCCCGTATAGTTCGCGCCGTGTTTTGTTCCAAGCAGTAAAGGCATGCTCTGTACGACCGCCACGCAGTCGTTCGACCGCCGTACTTTCCTTGAGATCGAAACATCGTCCGGGCAACGTCCCGTTTATATCTCGTACTTGAGGAATTACCAGAAATGGCAACCGGAACTGTAAAGTGGTTCAACGACGCGAAGGGCTTCGGATTCATTACTCCCGATGGCGGTGGTGAAGATCTGTTCGCTCACTTCTCGGCGATCAACATGCAGGGCTTCAAGACGCTCAAGGAAGGCCAGAAGGTCAGCTTCGAAGTGACGCAAGGCCCGAAGGGCAAGCAGGCCTCGAACATCCAGGCCGCCTGACGTCGAGCTGTTCCGAACGATGCAAAAAGGCCGGGCACTGCCCGGCCTTTTTGTTGCACGGCGTTTGCTCGCACCGCGCGCGTCGTGTGGCGCGGTCGCAACACCGCCCGTCGGTGCAAATCAACCGTCGCTTCGCTCACGCATTCGGCACGTCGCACCCCGCGCGTACGATCAAACGCGGCGACGCCCGCAGCCGGCGCCGCACGCAACGCCCGCTATACTGTGATGTGCACGCGGCATTCGACGTCGGCGGGCGACGAGAGGAGTGCGTCATGCCAGGCAACGGTGATTCGGGTTCGCTGGAATTCGAGAAAGTTTCGTTGAGCGACGCGCGCAAGGCGCTCGAAGAAACGGGACCGGCCGCGTACGCGGCGCCGAAAAAAGCCGAGAACTGGGCAGAGAAACGCGCAGCATCGACGCCCGAAGCATTGAGCGACGAAGCAAATGCATGGCTCGCCGAGTTGCCCCAATCGGTGCAACCGCAGCAACTCGCATTGCGCTATGCACGTCTCGCCAATCGGCTCGCCAAGGCATGGAAGGAGCCCCAGAAGTGCGAGCGGTTGCTCGATGACCTCATGATGGATCGTCGCGGGGGCCGCAAGGGCTTTCCGCTGCAGGTCGCCAACGAACTCGCGACGCTGCGCGACCATTATTTCAAGCTTCATCACCACGGCAAGTCGGCGTGGGAGCACGTGGAGATGGGTCGCTAGCGCAGTCGTTCCGCCGCGCCGCGCGGCGCCGGTCGTGCCAGTATCATCGTCGCTTCGTTCATTCGCCGGACACCTGCATGGACGTTGCGGATCGCGCGCGGATCTACGCAGCCTTCGCCGACGCCACGCGCCGGTTGGCGTCGGCGATGGACACGAAGGCCGGGTTCGTGTTCGCCGTCAACGGGGCGCTGCTCACGTCGCTGTGGATCGGCGCGCGCATGGCCGACGTCGGGTCCGTGGCCCGGTGGCTCGCGATGGGTTCGTCGCTATGCGCAATCCTCGCCTTGCTCGCCGCGTTATGGGTCATCGTGCCGCGCCCGTCGGTCGACGCCGCCATCTACGGCACGCGCGGCTCGCGCCCGGTCAGTCACTACGGCTACGTGGTGAACCGGTATTCCGCCGCCGACTTTGCGCAGTTCGAGCGCGACGTCGCGCAATTCGACGAGGCTGATTTCGCGCGCGAGGCGCTGGAAGCGCACTTCATCGTGAGCCGTATCGTGCAGCTGAAGTCGAAATGGATTGCGATCGCGGGGGGCCTGACGCTGGCGGGCATCGGGCTCGCCGGCATGGCGTTACTGGCCAAGCAGCTGCAGGGATGATTCCTTCGGTCGCCTTCCTACGGTGATTTAGTCCGCCGTCCGATGTTCGGGATCCGGGCCACTCTGAATAGTGTGCGTCCATGATTCCGTTCCTGCGGCGAGCGGCCGTGCTGGCGGCCGCCGCGACTCTTTCCATCGGTCCGGGCGCTGCATCGGCGCGACTCGAGGTTGCGTCGATTAACGATGGCTCGAAGGCGCCGGTGCTCGGCCGCGGTGCCGCAGGTGCCGCCGTCATCCGAGCGCAAGTCCTGCTTGACCGCGCGTGGTTTTCACCTGGCGAAATCGATGGGCACTTCGGCGAGAACATGCGCCGCGCCGTGGATGCCTTTCAGCAGGCGAACGGGATCGCGCCGAGCGGCCGCATCGACCGGGCGACCTGGGATGCGTTACAGTCCGCCGGTACCGGCCCCGTGATGACGGAGCATGTGCTCACCGACGTGGATCTCGGCGCCCCGTATGTCGACGTGCCGGGCGACATGATGGAACGGGCGAAACTCGATCGCCTCGGCTATCGCGACGCACTGGAAGCCGTCGCCGAACGCTTTCATGCCAGCCCGTCG
>JAICVH010000258.1 GCA_025935435.1 Burkholderiales bacterium | reverse complement strand
GCCTGAGCACAATTTCGATCGCGTGCGCTTGCGTACGATCGCCGGCGTCGTGCCGGGTGCGTACGACCGACCGACCGGTTGTCTGCTCGCACCGCGCTGCACGTACGCGTCCGAGCGTTGCGTACGCGAGCGCCCGGCCCTCGCGGGCGATACCGCGCGCGCCGTGCGCTGTCACTTTCCGTTGTCATGATCGGCGCGTCGCCGCCATTGTCTCCGACCAAGGCGCCGCTCCTCGAAGCGCGGGAACTCACACGGCATTACCGCGTGTCGCGTGGGTTTCTCCGCGGCACGGCCGTTGTGCGCGCACTCGACGGCGTGTCCTTCACGCTCGAGCATGGCAAGACCCTTGCCGTCGTCGGTGAATCGGGGTGCGGCAAGTCGACGCTCGCGCGGCAGGTGACGATGATCGAAACGCCGACCGCGGGCGTACTGCGCCTGAATGGCGCGGACGTTGCGCATGCCGACCGCACGGCGCGGCGGCGTCTGCGCCCCCAGGTCCAGATGGTGTTCCAGAATCCGTACGCGTCGCTCAATCCTCGTCGTACCGTAGGCGCGCTGCTGGAGGAGCCGCTCGTCATCCACCGGCGCGGTTCAGCCGCAGAGCGACGCGAGCAGGCGTTCGCGATCATGGACAAGGTCGGGCTTCGGCACGAGCATTACGGCCGCTATCCGCACATGTTCTCAGGCGGCCAGCGCCAGCGGATCGCCGTCGCACGCGCGCTGATGCTGTCGCCGAGTCTCGTCGTCGCGGACGAGCCGATCTCCGCGCTCGACGTATCGATTCAGGCGCAGGTCCTCAATCTGCTGCTCGACCTGCAGCGCGACCTGTCGATCGCATACCTGTTCATCGCGCACAACCTGCAGGTCGTCCGCCATATCGCCGACGCGGTGCTCGTCATGTACCTCGGCAAGGCGGTCGAGCAGGGACCGAAAGATGCGATCTTCGCGCGACCGCTGCATCCCTATACACAGACGCTGCTCGCGAGCACGCCAAGCCTCACCCGGGCGCGACGCGTGCGGCGCGACGTCGCAGTGGCCGAACCTGCATCACCGCTGACCTTGATCAGCGGTTGTGCCTTTCGTACCCGTTGTCCGCGCGCGATCGAGCGGTGCTCCGTGGAGACACCCGCGCCGCGAGCGATCGGTAACATCACCGTCGCCTGTCATCGCGCCGATGAATGACACCGCCGGTCGGATCGTGCGGCGTTGACGCTCCCGGAGTGTTTCGGCATCATCGATGTGAGCCCACATGACGACCGCCACTCCGGTCGAGCACATCCGTCGCTGGTCGGATGAGTTCACCGCCATCCGCCGCGATCTTCACGCGCATCCCGAGCTGGGTTTCGAAGAGCATCGAACGGCGCGTCTCGTCTGCGACCAGCTGACCGCGTGGTCGATTGAACACCACGCGGGCGTCGGTCGCACCGGCATCGTTGCGGTCATTCGCGGACGGCGTGATACCCGCAACCGCCGCATCGGCCTGCGCGCCGACATGGATGCTCTGCCGATGCAGGAGGAGAACGATGTTCCCCATCGCTCGCGTTACGACGGGCGCATGCATGGCTGCGGTCACGACGGCCATACGACGATGTTGCTCGCGGCAGCGCGGTATCTGCAGGAAACGCGTAACTTCGATGGCATCGCGTACCTGATCTTTCAGCCTGGAGAGGAGGGTCACGCCGGCGCCAAGGCGATGATCGACGACGGATTGTTCGAGCGCTTTCCTGCCGAACGCGTCTATGCGCTGCATAACTGGCCGGCGTTGCCCGCCGGCCGCATCGGGATCACGCCGGGTCCGGCGATGGCCGCGGCCGATCGCATCGAGATCACGATCGACGGTCGCGGCGGACACGGCGCGCATCCGCACATCGCGGTGGATCCGGTGCTCGTGGCCGGCCACATCATCACGGCAGTGCAGTCGATCGTCAGCCGCAACGTGAGTCCGCTCGATACGGCGGTCGTCAGCCTGTGCGCGATGCACGCGGGCAATCCCGGTGCGATGAGCGTGATTCCGGCGCACGCCAAGCTGGTGGGTACGGTGCGCACGTTTCGACCGAGGACGCAGGACATGATCGAGGCGCGGCTCAAGGAACTGGTCGGCTCGATCGCGAGCGCGTTCGGCGCACGCGCCGACGTCGTCTACGAACGCGTGTATCCACCGACGATCAATCACGATGCCGACGCGGAATTCGTTGCGGGTGTCGCCGAGTCGCTCGTCGGACGCGACAACGTATCGCGCAACCTCGAACCGTCGATGGGCGCCGAGGATTTTTCGTTCATGCTGCAGGCGAGGCCGGGCGCATTCGCGCGCCTCGGCCAAGGCGGCGCTGACCGTGGTTCGTTCCTGCACAGCAGCCGCTACGATTTCAACGACGGCGTCATCGCGCTGGGCGGTGGCTTTCTGGCCGCGCTCGCAGAGCAGGCGATGCCGGCGGCCGCATAGCGCGCTGGTTCGAATGTTCGACGCGGCAAGCGCCTTCGCCACCGACTACGGCGAGGCGCGCGACAAGTTCCATGCGGCCGCCGCCGAACGCTCGCTGACTATCGAGCAGCACATCCATCCGTCGGCGCGCGGCGTCGGGGGCGAGCAACTGTCGATCGATGTCGTCGTCGCCGGGAACACGAACGCCAAGGGGTTGCTGGTCGTTTCGTCCGCGATGCATGGCGTCGAGGGATTCTGCGGCTCGGGTTGCCAGGTCGCGCTGCTCGGCGATGACGTCGTGCTGGCGGCACTGGCACGAAGCGGCGTCGCGGTGGCGCTCGTGCATGCGGTCAATCCGTATGGCTTCTCGCATCTGCGGCGCACCAACGAAGACAATGTCGACCTGAACCGCAACTTCCGTGACTTCAACGCGCCGCCGCCGCCGAACGCCGAGTACGCGAGCATGCACGCCATCGTCGTGCCGCCGACGTGGCCACCCTCGCGAGAAAACGCCGAAGCACTGGGCGCCTACGTGACGCGTTACGGTGTGCCTGCGCTGCAGGCGATGATCAGCCGCGGTCAGTGCGAATTCCCGGATGGCTTGTTCTACGCCGGCCGCGCGCCCGCGTGGAGCAGCGTCGTGTTGCGCGAGGTGTTCGCCCGCCACGGTTGCGGACGTGAGCGCGTCGGCTGGATCGATATCCACACCGGCCTCGGCGCGTGGGCGCATGGTGAGAAAATCTACTTCGGACCGGATGACGCGTCGATGATCGCGCGAACCCGGGCCTGGTATGGCGGCGACGTGACAACTGTTTACGACGGTACGTCCAGTTCGGCCGAATTGACCGGCGACGCCCACGACGTTGCCCTCGATGCATGCCCTCAGGCCGAGTACACGGGCATCGTCCTCGAATTCGGCACGCGCACGCTGAACGACGTCATGCAGGCGCTGCGGGCCGACCAGTGGCTCGCCAACCATCCCGACGCCGGGGAGCCGATGCGCGGCACCATTCGACGACAAATGCGTCGGGCGTTCTACGACGATAGCCCGACGTGGCAGGCGATGACCTATGCGCAGGCGCGCGTCGCCGTGTTGCAGGCGCTGCGCGGACTGAGCGCCGCAGGTTAGCCAGGTAGCGAGAGGAGGTCACATGCGTATCCAGACAACCCTTATCACCGCGACCGCGTTTCTGCTCGCAGGGTGTCAGACCTGGGGACCCACGTGGAGCGAGGTGTCCGGCGATCGTTATCACCGCGTCGATCCCGATCGCCGTCCCGCCATTCTGTTACGCGTCGGCGGTGAGTCGATCGGCTTCGTCAAGCCGTATCGCGTTGCGCCGGGCACCTATCGCGTCGCCGTTCAGGCGCCACCGCACAACCGCTTCAGCGGCTCGGCGAAGGAATTCACGCTGAAGATCGAGCCGTGTCGCCGTTACTACATCAATGCACAGTTCGAGAATCGGACCGGTCCCGAGTGGACACCGGTGATCGACTACGTGGAACCGATTGCCGGCTGCCGTACCGCGGTCGGCTGACGTCGAAAAAGCACGTCGTTGCGGAGCGTGTCTCCGCTATAATCCGGCAACTTTTGGGGCCGCCTGCGCGAAAAAGCGCATGACGCGGCGGCCCGCCGCGCGTACCTTTCCGAAGATCCCGTTTGCGCCTCACCCAGATCAAGCTGTCCGGCTTCAAGTCGTTCGTCGATCCGACGGCGATCGCAACGCCCGGTCAACTCGTTGGCATCGTCGGCCCCAATGGCTGCGGCAAGTCGAACGTCATCGACGCAGTGCGCTGGGTGCTCGGCGAATCGAAGGCGTCGGCGCTGCGCGGCGAGTCGATGCAGGACGTCATCTTCAACGGCGCAGGCGACCGCAAGGCGATCGGCCGCGCTTCGGTCGAATTGTTCTTCGACAACAGCCAGGGGCGCATCGGCGGCCAATGGGGCCAGTACGCGGAACTGTCGATCAAGCGCATGCTGACGCGCGATGGCGATTCGACGTACTACATCAACAACATTCCGGTTCGCCGCCGCGACATCCACGACCTGTTCCTCGGCACCGGCCTCGGCCCGCGCGCGTACGCGATCATCGAGCAGGGGATGATTTCGCGCGTCATCGAAGCCAAGCCCGAGGAGCTGCGCGTGTTCCTCGAGGAAGCGGCCGGCGTCTCGAAGTACAAGGAGCGGCGTCGCGAAACGGAAGGCCGCCTGTCCGATACGCGCGAGCATCTGTCGCGCGTCGATGACATCCGTACCGAACTCGGCAATCAACTGGCGCGTCTCGAG
>JAICVH010000447.1 GCA_025935435.1 Burkholderiales bacterium | reverse complement strand
GCTGAGGCGCGTCCTGAGTTCTTTTTCTTCGCCATCAGCCGTGAAGGTGATGCAGTCCATCGGGCAGATGTCGACGCAGGCGTCGCACTCGATGCACATCTGCGCCGTGAACACGGTCTGCACGTCGCAATTCAGGCAGCGCCCGGCCTCCTTCACCGCAGTGGCGACGTCGAAACCCAGTTCCACTTCGACCTTGATATTGGCGAGCGCCTTCTCCGCCTTGGCCCATGGCACCTTGTAGCGGGCGTCATTGCTGGTGTCGTTGTCGTAGCTCCACTCGTGGATGCCCATCTTCTGCGACATCAGGTTCACGTGCGGCGGCGGCCGGCGGTCGAGCGGCTCGCCGCGGCAGTGCAGATCGATGGAGATTGCCGCGTCGTGGCCGTGCGCGACCGCCCAGATGATGTTCTTCGGCCCGAACGCGGCATCGCCGCCGAAGAACACGCCCGGGCGCGTCGACGCCATCGTCGTGTGATCGACGACCGGCATCCCCCAGTCGTCGAAGGCAAGGCCGAGATCGCGCTCGATCCACGGAAAGGCGTTCTCCTGCCCGATCGCCACCAGCACGTCGTCGCAGGGAAAGTGCACGGGCGGCTCGCCGGTCGGCACGAGCTGGCGGCGTCCGCGCGCGTCGCGCTGCGCCGCCACTTTCTCGAACCGCACGCCGGTCAGGCGGCCGTTGTCATGCGTGAACTCGAGCGGCACGAGGAAGTTGTGGATCGGAATCCCCTCGTGCATCGCGTCTTCCTTCTCCCACGGCGAGGCCTTCATCTCCTCGAAGCCGGAACGCACGACGACGTGCACCTCGTCACCGCCGAGGCGCCGCGAGCTGCGGCAGCAGTCCATCGCGGTGTTGCCGCCGCCCAGCACGACGACGCGCTTGCCGATTTTCGTCGTGTGGCCAAACGACACCGACGACAGCCAGTCGATGCCGATGTGGATGTTGGCCGCCGCTTCGCGCCGGCCGGGAATGTCGAGATCGCGTCCGCGCGGCGCGCCGCTGCCCACGAACACCGCGTCCCAATGCTCGCCTCCGTTCGCGGCGACAAGCTTCGAGAGCGAATCGACGCGCACACCGCCGCGAAACTCGATGCCGCCGTCGAGGATGTAGCCGACCTCCTCGTCGATCACGCGGTCGGGCAGCCGGAATTTCGGGATCTGCGTGCGCATCATCCCGCCGGCCTGCGGATCGCCGTCGAAGACGACGCACTCGTAGCCGAGCGGCGCGAGATCGCGCGCAACCGTGAGCGATGCCGGTCCAGCGCCGATCATCGCGATCCGCTTGCCGTTGCGCGTTTTCGGGGCCTTGGGCAAATGCGGCCGGATGTCGTCCTTGTAGTCGGCCGCGACGCGCTTCAGGCGGCAGATGGCGACCGGCTCGGGCTTCGCGTCGACGCGGCGGTGCTCGGGCGAGCCTTCCTCGACGCGGCCGCGGCGGCAGGCCGGCTCGCACGGACGGTCGCACGTGCGCCCGAGAATGCCCGGGAACACGTTCGACTTCCAGTTGACCATGTAGGCATCGCCATAGCGCCCCGCGGCGATCAGCCGGATGTATTCGGGGACCGGCGTGTGGGCGGGGCACGCCCACTGGCAATCGACGACCTTGTGGAAATAGTCGGGATGCGCGATGTCCGTCGGCTTCAATCCGGCTCCTGGGGCCCCTGGGGTTCGGCGGTTCTTCTGGCGTCCCATCCATTGGACCGGGGGCGCGGTCGACCGTTGCCGCGGTCGTGATGCTACGCCTGCCCGGGGAGCAAGAAAAGCGCCGCATTTGCAACCATTTGAAACGCGTCGGTTTTTCGGGAAGGCGAACGCGCGCATGGCGCGGGGGCGTCACCCCCGCTGCGCTAAAATGTCCTGTTGCGCATGAACGCTCCCGAATTTCCCCCGATCCGCCTGACCGAGCTCGCCCACGGCGGCGGTTGCGGCTGCAAGGTCGCGCCCGGTGTGCTGCGCGAGATTCTCGCGAACGCCGGTGGCACCGTGGTGCCGCCGCAACTGCTGGTCGGCATCGAGACGTCCGACGACGCCGCCGTGTACGAGCTCAACGAGCGGCAGGCGATCGTGGCGACGACGGATTTCTTCATGCCGATCGTCGACGACCCGTTCGATTTCGGCGCCATCGCGGCCACCAACGCGCTGTCCGACGTGTATGCGATGGGCGCGACGCCGATCTTCGCGCTCGCGATCGTCGGCATGCCGGTCGCGAAGCTACCGGCAGCGACCATTCGCCGGATTCTCGACGGCGGCCAATCCGTGTGCACGCGCGCAGGAATTCCGCTTGCCGGCGGACATACGATCGACACGGTCGAGCCGATCTACGGCCTGGTCGCGATCGGCGTCGTCGATCCGAAGCGGCTCAAGCGCAACGCCGGCGCCCGCGCCGGCGACTCGATCATCCTAGGCAAGCCGCTCGGCATCGGCGTCTACGGCGCGGCGCTGAAGCGCGGCGCGCTCACGACCGATCGCTATCGCGCAATGCTCGACAGCACGACGCGGCTCAACACGCCGGGCGTCGCGCTCGCTGAGCTTCCGGAAGTGCACGCACTCACCGACGTCACCGGCTTCGGTTTGCTCGGCCATCTGCTCGAGATGTGTCGCGCCGCGAACGTCGGCGCCACCGTCGAATTCGCGCAGCTGCCGTTCCATCCGGGCGTGCTCGACCTTGCGCGCGAGGGATTCGTCACCGGCGCGTCGAAGCGCAACTTTGAAGGCTACGGCCCCGAAGTGATGCTTTCCGCGGAGCTCGGCGACGTCGAGCGCGCGTTGCTCACCGACCCGCAGACGTCGGGAGGGTTGCTCGTGGCCTGCGCGCCGGAAGCCGAGCGCGACGTGCTCGCCATTTTTCGTCGGGAAGGCTTCGGCGATGCCACCGTGATTGGCCGCTTCGACGGCAGCGCGCCTGTGGTCCGTGTAGCATGACATCGGCCGCGCAGGGCGTTGCCCGCGACGCGTCACCCTGGCTCGCGCGTTACCGGGACGTGCGCGCGCGCACGCTGGCGCTGACGGCACCGTTGTCGGCGGAGGACTGCGCGCTGCAGTCGATGCCCGATGCGAGTCCGGCGAAATGGCATCTCGCGCACACGACGTGGTTCTTCGAGACGTTCATCGCCGCGCCGCACGACGCCGCCTACCGGCCGTTCGATC
>JAICVH010000155.1 GCA_025935435.1 Burkholderiales bacterium | reverse complement strand
AGTTGACCGAGCTGTCCCAGCGCTTCGCGCGGAAAGCGATGGTCGCGATCCCACGCCGCCGCGTGCGGCGCGAGCTCTTCACGCGCGAATGCGCGGAGCGTGTCGCGGATCTGCCGCTGCTCGTCGGTCAGCAGCACGGATTCAACACGAAAGGTTGGGTTGGACGCCCTGTTCGCGAGTCGCAGCCCCACGTCCGGTCCGACCCGCGCATCAAACCCTCGACTGGATCGCGAGGCGCGCAGCGAGCGCAGCGAACACGCCGGCGAGCGCGCGCTTCGACCAGCGTCCCCACTGCGGTCGTGCGGCAAACCAGCGGCGCGCACCGGTTGCTGCCGCCACACAGACGGAATCGCCGGCGACGACGATGACGAGCTGCGTCAGCGCAAGCGCAAGGCTCTGCACGAGAACGCTGCCGCGTGCGGGATCGACGAACTGGGGGAACAGCGCCAGCTGGAACACGGCAACCTTCGGATTCAACACCGACGTGAACAGCCCCTGGCGGAACATGCGGCCCGGTGCAGCGTGCGGGGCCGCGACGCTCGAGTCGTCCGCTGCGCTCGCGCGCCAGGTGATGAGCGCAAGCCACGCGAGGTAGATCGCGCCGGCCCAACGAACGACTTCATAGGCGAGCGGTACTGCTGCGAGCAGCGCCGACAGTCCGAGCGCAGCGGCGAGCGCATGCAGCGCGAACCCGGCCGAAGTGCCCGCGAGCGACACGAATCCCGCCGCGCGACCCTGCGCCAGCGTGCGCGATACGAGGAACAGCATGTTCGGTCCGGGCGTGGCGGCGAGCGCGACGCACGCGAGACAGAACAAGAGCCAGGTGTCGAGCGGAAGCATCGCGTCGCTACACGCGCTCGATCGCGAGCGCCGTCGCTTCGCCGCCGCCGATGCACAAGGCCGCAACGCCGCGTGTCTTGCCCTGTTTGCGCAACGCGCCGAGCAGCGTCACAACGATCCGAGCGCCGGAAGCGCCGATGGGGTGACCGAGCGCGCAGGCACCGCCGTGAACGTTCATCCGCTCGTGTGGAATAGCGTGCTCCCGCATCGCCGCCATCGTTACGACTGCGAAGGCTTCGTTCACTTCGAACAGGTCGACGTCACGCGAGCTCCATCCGGTCTTCTCGTACAGCTTGCGAATCGCGCCGACCGGCGCCGTCGTGAACTGTCCCGGCTCCTGCGCATGCGTCGCATGGCCGACGATGATCGCGAGCGGCTTCAGGCCACGCGCCTCGGCCGTGGAACGCCGCATCATGACGACCGCCGCCGCACCATCGGAAATCGAGCTCGAATTCGCCGCGGTGACCGTGCCGTCCTTCCGAAACGCCGGCTTGAGCGAAGGAATCTTCTCCGGAGTCGCCTTGGCCGGCTGCTCGTCGTGATCGACGACGATGTCGCCTTTCTTTCCCGTCACGGTGACTGGCGCGATTTCCCAGTCGAACGTCCCGTCCTGGTTCGCCGCGAGCGCGCGCGACAGCGACGTGCGGGCGAAGTCGTCCTGCGCCTCGCGCGTGAAGGCGAACGCGGTTGCGCAGTCCTCGGCAAACGTACCCATCAGCCGGCCCTTGTCGTAGGCGTCCTCGAGTCCGTCGAGGAACATGTGGTCGTAGACGGTCTGGTGCGCCATCCGATACCCCGAGCGCGCCTTCGGCATCAGGTACGGCGCATTCGACATGCTCTCCATGCCCCCGGCGACGATGACGTCGGCCGAACGTGCGACGAGCGCGTCGTGCGCAATGATCATCGCCTCCATCGCCGAGCCGCACATCTTGTTGACGGTCGTGCACGCAGTCGACAACGGCAACCCCGCCTTGATCGAGGCCTGGCGCGCCGGCGCCTGCCCCTGACCTGCGGGCAGCACGCAGCCGAAAATCGTGCGCTCGACGTCGGTTGGCGCGATTGCAGCGCGCTCGACGGCTGCCTTGATCGCAACGGCGCCGAGGTCGCTCGCCGTCAGCGGCGCGAATTCGCCCTGGAAGCCGCCCATGGGGGTACGTGCGGCACCCACGATGACGACGGGGTCATTGGTCGTGGCCATGCTCGATTCCTTCAGCGGGACTCATGGATTGTGCCGCAGCTCACGTTTTCATTCGGCGGCAGTGCGCCGCGGCCGTGCGACGAGTTCGCCGCCACAATTCGGGCAACGGTCGTGGATCGCGTTCGCGCAGGTCCTGCAGAACGTGCATTCGTGGCTGCAGATGCGTGCGTCCGCGCTCGACAGCGGCAGCGGGGTCGCGCATCGCTCGCACGCCGGTTTCATCGCCAGCGTCATCGCGCGTCATCCGGCTTGCCGTGCATCACCATCAGCGTCTGCTGCATCAATGCGACCAGCGTGCGTGCGCCGTTGCGCTCGGCGTGAACTTCGCCGCGCGTGATCGCAAGCGTGCGTCCCGGCTTGACGACGTAACCTTCGGCGACGACGCGATCACCCTGCGCCGGTGCGAGCAGATTGAGCTTGAACTCGACGGTCAGCACCGAGCTGTCCTCGGGAAACAGCGTGTAGCCGGCGTACCCGCCCGCCGTGTCGACCAAGGCAGCGAGCACGCCCGCGTGCACGTAGCCGTGCTGCTGCGAGACTTCCATGCGCGGCACCAGCGCGATCGCGCAATGTCCCGGCGAAACATCCACGAGTTCTGCGCCGATCAACGCCATTGCACCCTGGCGCGCAAAGCTCGCAGCGACGCGCGCCGCGTAACCCGCAAACGCAGGCTTGAACGGCAACGACGCATGCGAAGGAACGCTCAAGGCAATTACCCCCGATCAGCAGTTGCCAACCTGCGCCGGCATTCACGCTCGATGCCATCGATCTCGGCGAGCACGACCTCGATGTCCTCGCGCTGCTGCAGAAGACGCGTGCGGCGCTCCGCGAGCATGCCGAGGAACGCGGTCAACTGTGCCTTCTCGTTACGCCGCACTTCATAGAGATCGAGCAGCTCGCCGATTTCCGACAGCGCGAGGCCGAGTCGCTTGCCACGCAGGATCAGCTTCAGCCGTACACGCTCGCGCTCGCCATACACACGCGTCCGCTTGTCGCGCTTCGGCGCGAGCAGGCCGCAATCCTCGTAGAAGCGGATCGCCCGCGTCGTCAGCGCGAATTCCTGCGCGAGATCGGAGATCCGGTACGACGGGCGCGGCGTCGGCGCAGCGGCAATGCGGCTCGAAGCGGACATGCGATGCGAGGAACGTGACCGACGCAAACCGGCATTCGCGGCTTGGAGGCCACGATACCATACGGCGATGGACCTGCATGTCGAGCGCACGCCGCTGCGCGAAGTGACGGACGAACCGCCGGCACCCGGACATGCGCGCGAGATTGCGCCGGGCGTTTTGTGGCTGCGCATGCCGCTCCCGTTCGCACTCAACCACGTCAACGTCTGGCTGCTCGAAGACGGCAGCGGCTTTACGCTCGTCGACTGCGGTTACGGCGATGCGCCGACGCGCGCGCACTGGCAACGGCAGTTCGAAACGACGCTCCGCGGACGGCCGCTCAGGAGAATCGTCGCCACGCATTGCCATCCGGATCACCTCGGCAATGCGGCATGGCTCGCTTCCCGGTTCGGATGTCCGATCGCGATGACGCAGGCGGAATTCCTCGCCGCGCACGCGCTGATCGAGCAGCAGGCGGGCCTTGGCCAGGCCGACGTGCGCGCACTCTTCGCGCGGCATGGCATGGCCGCCGAGCACCTCGCGTCGCTCGCCGCGCGCGGCAACCCGTATCACCGTGGCGTTCCGGAGGCGCCGCATGCGATCACGCGCCTGATCGACGGCGATCGGCTCGACATCGGCGAGCGCAGCTGGCGCGTCGTCGCGGGCTACGGGCATTCGCCCGAACACGCCGCGCTCGCATCGTCCGATGGAACGTTGCTGATCTCGGGCGACATGCTCCTTCCGCGCATCAGCACCAACGTCGCCGTCTGGCCCGGCGAGCCCGATGGCGATCCGGTCGCACGTTTCCTGGCATCGCTTGCGCGCTTCGAAACGCTCGCCGACGATGCGCTGGTGCTGCCCTCGCATGGTCTTCCGTTTCGTGGCGGCGCGGCGCGCGTCGTCGCATTGCGTCATCATCATGAAGAACGTCTTGACGAATTGCGAGGCGCGCTGTTTGCTGCAGGCAGTCCCCAATCCGCCGAACAGGTGATCCCGGTTCTGTTCCGGCGGACGCTCGACCTGCAACAGCGGTTCTTCGCGATGGGCGAGGCGATCGCGCATCTGAACCATCTGTGGCTCGATGGACGCGCCGAACGAAGCGTCGCACCCGACGGCTCGATCCGTTACGCCGCCTGAAGGCCGTAGCGCCGCCGCGTAAAATGTCGCCCTGAGCGCAGAAGCCGAGAATTCGATGTCGACGACCGCCCCCGCCGCTCCCGCTGCAGAACCGGCGCCTCCGCACGGAGGGTACGACCCGGTCGCTCTGACCGAATCGCTCGCTTCGGCTGCCGAAAAAGGCGCCAAGCTCATCAGCGATTTCGCCGTGCGCAATGCGGGCAAGCAGGCCGCCGTCGCGAGCGACGAACTGGGCCTCGGCAAGGCGTTCATGGAACTCGCCGCGAAGATGCTCGCCAATCCGGTGCGCCTCGCTGAAGGCCAGATGAACCTCTGGCGCGATTACATGAGCCTGTGGCAGTCGTCGATGTTGCGGATGATGGGCGCGCCGGCGTTGCCTGTTGCCGAGCCGGCGAAGGGCGACAAGCGCTTCAAGGACGCAAGCTGGCACGAGCACTTCATGTTCGACTACGTGAAGCAGTCGTACCTGATCACCGCACGCTGGCTGCACGAGCAGGTCGCAAGCGTCGAAGGCCTGTCCGACGCTGCGAAGAAGAAAGTCGACTTCTTCACGCGGCAGTACATCGACGCGTGGGCACCGTCGAACTTCGCATTGACGAATCCCGAAGTGTTTCGCGAGACCGTCGCCAGCGGCGGGCAGAACCTCGTGCGCGGTCTCAACAATCTGCTCGACGACATCGAGCGCGGCAACGGGCAGCTGCGCATCTCGATGACCGACGCGAAGGCGTTCGAGCTCGGCGTCAACATCGCCACGACGCCGGGGCAGGTCGTGTTCCAGAACGACCTGATGCAGCTGATCCAGTACGAGCCGACGACCAGGAAGGTGTGGAAGCGGCCGCTGCTGATCATGCCGCCGTGGATCAACAAGTACTACATCCTCGATCTGCGCGAGAAGAACTCGTTCATCCGCTGGGCGGTGAACGAAGGAATGACCGTTTTCGTCATCTCGTGGGTGAATCCCGACGAGAAGCTCGCGCACAAGGACTTCGAGGATTACCTGCTCGAAGGCCCGCTCGCTGCGCTCGACGCGATCGAGCAGGCGACCGGCGAACCCGATGCGAACGTCGTCGGTTACTGCCTCGGCGGGACGCTGCTCGCCGCGACGCTCGGCTACCTCGCGGCCAGGAAAAAACAGAAGCGTATCGCGAGCGCGACGTTCATGACGGCGCTCGTCGACTTCACCGAAGCGGGCGAACTCGAAGTGTTCATCGACGAGGACCAGGTGTCCTCGCTCGAGAAGAAGATGCAGGAACGCGGCTATCTCGAAGGTACCGAGATGGCCAACACGTTCAACCTGCTGCGTGCGAACGACCTGATCTGGTCGTTCGTCATCAACAATTACCTGCTCGGCCGGGATCCGTTCCCGTTCGACCTGCTGCACTGGAATTGCGATTCGACGCGAATGCCGGCACAGATGCACAGCTACTACCTGCGCAACATGTACATGCAGAACCGGCTGCGCGAACCGGGCGGCCTGACGCTCGCCGGCGTGCCGATCGATCTCGCGAAAGTGCACGTGCCGGCGTATTTCGTATCGGCGATGGAAGATCACATCGCCCCATGGAAGACGACGTACGCGGGACCGGGATTGATGAAGGGGCCCGCACGCTTCGTGCTGTCCGGTTCCGGGCACATCGCGGGGATGATCAACCCGCCTTCGGCGAACAAGTACGGCTACTGGACGAACGACGCGCTCGACGGCGACGCGGACACGTGGTTCGCGAATGCCGAGCAGCACGACGGCTCGTGGTGGAGCGACTGGCGCGCATGGATCGGGCCCTACCTCGATCGCGAAGTCGCGCCACGCGTTCCGGGCAAGGGCAAGCTGCCCGTGCTCGAAGCGGCTCCCGGTTCCTACGCACGCATTCGCGTCGACGCCACCTGACGCGGCCGTCCGCAGACGATT
>JAICVH010000263.1 GCA_025935435.1 Burkholderiales bacterium | reverse complement strand
GCGTCGCCCGCGGCGACGATCGTGGCGGGCGCCTGCCGCGACTCGATCGCCGCGCGGCGTATCAATGCCAGCGCATGATCGACATCGAACGGCTTCGGCAGGTATTCGAACGCCCCACCCTGGAATGCGGCGACCGCGCTGTCGAGATCCGAATACGCCGTCATGATGATGATCGGCATCTGCGGATGACGCTCCTTCACTTCGGCGAGGAGTTCGAGTCCCGATTCGCCGGGCATCCGGATGTCCGACACCAACACCTGCGGCTCCGACAGCGCCAGCGCCTGGCGCACTTCGAACGCCGAGGCGAAGGTCTGGTGCGGAATGCCCTCGCGCGCAAGCGCCTTTTCGAGAACCCAGCGGATCGAGCGGTCGTCATCGACGACCCATACGGCATCGTTGCGGACGGGCGAACCCGCGATGCCGGCGTCCACGACGACGCTCATCGTGCAGTCTCCGTGAGCGCGCGTTCGCTCGACATCGGCAGCAGGATCGTGAAAATCGTGCGGCCGCGACCGCTGTCGCAGGCAATCGTGCCGCCATGCTGCGTAATGAACGTTTGCGCGATCGTCAGTCCGAGTCCGCTGCCGCCTTCGCGACCGGAGACGAGCGGGAAGAAGATGCGATCGCGGAGCGCCTCCGGCACTCCCGGTCCGTTGTCCTCGATGGCGATCGCGAGCGCAAGGCGGTGATGGCGCCGCGCGAGCGTGACCCCGCGCGCGACCCGTGTAACGATGCGGATCTCCGGCGCGGTGATCGGCTGTCCCGTCAGCGCCTGCGCGGCGTTGCGCACGACATTGAGCGCCGCCTGCGTGAGCTGCTCGTGATCGGCATCGAACTCGGGCAGGCTGGTGTCGAAATCGCAGACGACCGGAATGGCCGGGAATTCCGCCTGCACGACGCCCTTCACGCGCACCAGGATCTCGTGAATGTTGATCCGCCGATACGAGGGGGCGCGGTGCGGCGCGAGCAGCCGGTTGACCAACGCGCGCAACCGATCAGCCTCGCCGATGATCACCTGCGTGTACTCGACGAGTTGCGGACGATCGAGCTCGCGCTCGAGCAGTTGGGCGGCACCGCGGATGCCGCCGAGCGGATTCTTGATTTCGTGGGCGAGGCTGCGGATCAGCTCGCGATTGGCCTGCTGCTGCTCGTTCAGCCGTTCCTCGCGCGCAATCTTCAACTGCTGGTCGATATGCCGGAACTCGAGGAGCCACGCGGCTTCCGGCGTGTCGATCGACGACACCGTGCACGACAGATGCAGTTTGGGCTTGCCGGCGACGCCGAGCTCGAGTTCCTGCTCCGTGTACGACGCGCCCGATGTGTTCGCGCGCTCGATGGCCCGCGCAAGCGCGGTGTTGACGCCGAACAGCTCCGCGAGCGCATGGCGCAAGAACTTCTGTCGTGAAAGCTCGAACAAATTCTCGGCCGCGGGGTTTGCATAGGTGACGCGGCCCGCGGCGTCGAGCAGCAGCACGGCCGTGGCGAGCAAGTCCAGATCATGCGTCGGCGCGTCGCCCGCTGGCGCCTGGAACAGCCGCAGCTTCACCGGCGCGCGCATGTCGCCCCGGCCAGGTCAGCGAATTGCGGCCAGCTCCTTGCGCAGCGCCTCGACGTTGCGCTCGTGCAATTGCACGGCCTGCCGCAGCTTGCCGATCCGCTGACGATAACGTTCGGCATCGTTCTGTTCGTCGGCAAGCGGCGGCGGCGCGCCATTGCCGTACGCGACGCGCGCTTCGCCAAGCAACTTTTCCTCGCTCGCCAGCTCGTCGTTGAGCACCTTGCGGCGCAGTTCATCACGGCTTTTCTGCGCTTCGGGCTCGACACGAGGGAAGCCGGACGGCGTCGGGGCCTTGGTCGTTCCATTGCCGGTGCCCGGCGCCTTCGCGCGAGGCGCATCGTCGGCAATGTCGCAGGACAGCTTGCGCAGGCCTTTGCCCGGCGTGACGTTCGAATAGATGACGTTGCCGTCGGCATCGATGTACTTGCAGATCGTCGCGTCCGACGGCGCAGCAACCATCAGCGCGAGCGTCGCGCCGAGGATCCGCAGAACGCGGTGAACTGCAACGTGCGGTGCATGACATCGTGGCATTCGCCGCAGTGTAGCGAACGCGCCGCGGATCCAAAAGGGCGAGCCGTCCGAGCGGCCCGCCCTCGCGTTGCAGCGCCGGCACGCGACCGGCGCTCAGAGGCTGTAATACATCTCGTATTCGATCGGATGCGTCGTCATGCGGAAGCGCGTGACTTCCTCCATCTTGAGCTCGATGTACGCGTCGATCATGTCGTCGGTGAACACGCCGCCGCGCGTCAGGAACTCGCGGTCGCCATCGATGCTCGCGAGCGCTTCGTCGAGCGACGCGCACGGATGAGGAACCTTGGCCGCTTCCTCGGGCTCGAGGTCGTACAGGTTCTTGTCCATCGGATCCCCCGGATGGATCTTGTTCTGCACGCCGTCGAGGCCGGCCATCAGCATCGCGGAGAACGCGAGGTAGGGGTTGCAGGTGGGGTCCGGAAAACGCACTTCGACGCGCCGTCCCTTGGGGCTGCTGACATAGGGGATGCGGCAGGCGGCCGAGCGGTTACGCGCCGAATAGGCAAGATTGATCGGCGCTTCGAAACCGGGAACGAGCCGCTTGTATGAATTGGTGCCCGGATTGGTGATCGCGTTCAGCGCCTTCGCGTGCTTGATGATGCCGCCGATGTAATAGAGCGCGAAATCGGACAGCCCGGCATAGCCGTCACCGGCGAAGAGATTCTTGCCGTCCTTCCATACCGACTGATGGACGTGCATGCCCGACCCGTTGTCGCCGACGATCGGCTTCGGCATGAACGTCGCCGTCTTGCCGTACGCATGCGCCGTGTTGTGGACACAGTACTTGAGAATCTGCAGCCAGTCGGCGCGCTGCACGAGCGGCGCGAACTTCGTGCCGATTTCGCACTGTCCGGCGTTCGCCACTTCGTGGTGATGCACTTCGACCTCAACGCCCATCTGTTCGAGCGCGATGCAGATCGCCGAGCGGATGTCCTGCAGCGAATCGACCGGAGGCACCGGGAAATAGCCGCCCTTGATCGACGGGCGATGCCCCATGTTGCCGCCCTCGAATTTCTCCGCGGAAGACCACGACGCCTCTGCCGAAAAAATCTTGCAGTAACTGCCCGACATGTCGATCGACCACTCGACCGCATCGAAGATGAAGAACTCCGGCTCCGGACCGAAGTACGCGACGTCACCGAGTCCGGTCGACTTGAGATACGCCTCTGCGCGTTTGGCGAGCGAACGCGGATCGCGCTCGTAGCCCTTGCCGTCGGCGGGCTCGACCACGTCGCAGGTGATGAGCAGCGTCGTCTCGTCCATGAACGGGTCGAGGTTGGCGGTCGATGGATCCGGCATCAGCAGCATGTCGGACGCCTGGATGCCCTTCCAGCCTGCGATCGACGAGCCGTCGAACGCATGGCCGAGTTCGAACTTGTCTGCACTGAACGCCTTGGTCGGCACCGACACGTGCTGCTCCTTGCCGCGCGTATCCGTGAAGCGAAGATCGACGAACTTCACTTCCTTGTCCTTGATGAGCTTCAGCACATCGCTTGGGGTGGTCATTGGGTCGGGATCTCCTCGATTCAGGGCGCACGGACGACTTCGGCGGTGCGATGGTTGGATGCTAGCGGCTTCCATGCCATGGATGGCGGGCACCCAAGCGGCTGATTGTGTTGATCTTTAGCGAACACCGCGCCAAGTCGGTGCGACCGTTCGCACCGGTTTGGGGCGTTGACTATAGCCGTTGCGCCTGGGTGGTGCAACGTCACGGATAGAACAAGTAGAGGCGGTAGCCCGCCTGCTGCGTCGCGCTTGCGTCGAGGAATAGCCGCACGACGTGTTCGCCGTTCGCGGCGATGCCCCGGTGGGGATCCGCGGCGCCGCCAGCGTATTCAGCGGGCGGAAATGCGCGACGTGCGACAACACGATCGGACGCGTCGGTCAACGTCAATTCCAGGTACGGAAATGCGATCGGATGCGTCGACCGGTTACGCAGCGTCGCCGACAGCAGCAGCAGTCCGCGATGCGCGGGATCGGCCTGCAGATCCGACGCGTCGATCGACAACGCGCCCGCGTCCCGCAGCGGCTCGATCGTGCAACCGAACAAACCGCATGCGGCGCTCAGGAGGGGGCGCGATGCCGGCAGGTGCGCCGCGAGTGCGTCGCGGTATTCGAACAGCACCTGCACCAGCAGCCCGACAACCAATGCGCCGGCGGCGAAACCGAACAGGCGCGTCGACGGCGGGCTCGTCGTTCGACGCTTCTTCCATTCGAAGCGCGCAGCGGGACGGCTTTGCGCAAACTCGGACGGCGCGAGCGGTGCGCCGGCGAGTTCGTCGACCGTGTCTACTGATTTTGCAGTTCCTTCATCCGGGGTTCCTTCGTCGGTGGTTCCTTCATCGGTGGTTCCTTCACCGGCGGTTCCTTCACCGGCGGTTCCTTCATCGGCGGTTCCTTCGTCGGTGGTTCCTTCGTCGGTGGTTCCTTCGTCGGCGGTTCCTTCGTCGGCGGTTCCTTCGTCGGTGGTTTCTGCATCAGTGGTTTCTGCATCAGTGGTTCCTGCATCAGTGGTTCCTGCATCAGT
>JAICVH010000692.1 GCA_025935435.1 Burkholderiales bacterium | reverse complement strand
GCCGCGGCGCGCATTGCGCCGCACGTTCACCAAACGCCGGTCATGACCTGCGCCGCGATCGACGCCGAGGCGGGTGCTTCGCTGTTCTTCAAGTGCGAGCACTTGCAGCGCGTCGGGGCATTCAAGGCGCGTGGCGCATGCAATGCGGTCTTCTCGCTCGACGCCGGGCAAGCGAAACGGGGCGTCGTGACGCATTCGTCGGGTAACCACGGCGCGGCGCTCGCCTACGCGGCCAAGCGCAGAGGCATTCCCGCATGGGTCGTCATGCCCGAGAATGCACCCGCGGTGAAGCAGGCGAACGTGCGGCGTTTTGGCGCGACCGTCCGCTTGTGCGCGCCCACCGTTGACGCGCGTGAGGCGGCATGCGACGAGGTGGCGCGCGCGACCGGCGCCACGCTGATTCATCCGTTCGACGATCCACGCGTCATTGCCGGGCAGGCGACGGCTGCACTCGAACTCGTCGAAGCGATCGAGGGCCTCGATGTTGTGATCGCACCCTGCGGCGGCGGCGGGTTGCTTTCGGGCACGTCGATCGCCGCCACATCGGTTCGCCGAGACATCGTGGTGCTGGGCGCGGAGCCTGCGAACGCGGATGACGCGACGCGAAGTTTTGCGGCCGGCTCGCTGCAGCCGCTCGCACCGACCGTTACGATCGCCGACGGCCTGCGCACGACGCTGTCGTCGCGGACGCTCGGCGCAATCCGCGAGCATGTTCGCGCATTCGGAACCTGCAGCGAAGCGGCGATCGTGCAGGCGATGCGCATGCTGTTCGAGCGAATGAAGCAGGTCGTCGAGCCGTCCGGCGCGGTGCCGCTTGCCTGCGTACTCGAGCGCTCGCTCGATGTCACCGGCAAGCGCGTCGGCATCATCATCAGCGGCGGCAATGTCGATCTCGATCGTTTGCCGTGGAACGCATGAGCGCTGCAGCGCCTTCGCGCGCTGGCGTACCAGATGCGACAGGGATCGCCGAGCCGCTGCTCTGCGTCCGTGGGGTAACGCTGCAGTACAAGACGAAGGACCATCTCGTCACGGCGACGTATCGCGTCGACTTCGATGTTCATCGCTCCGATCGTTTCATCCTGCTCGGTCCGTCCGGATGCGGCAAGTCGACGCTGCTGAAGGCCGTCGGCGGTTACATGAAACCCGTCGAAGGCGAGATCCGGCTGAAGGGGGAAGCGGTGACCAGGCCCGGTCCCGACCGGATGATGGTGTTCCAGGAGTTCGACCAGTTGCTGCCCTGGCGCACCGTCAAGGAGAACGTGATGTTTCCGCTGCAGGCGGGCGGGCGCCTGCCGCGCGCGGCAGCGCAGGAAAAGGCGCTCGAGTACATTGCGAAGGTGAACCTGTCGGCATTCGCGGATAGTTTTCCGCACACGCTGTCCGGCGGGATGAAACAGCGTGTCGCGATCGCGCGCGGCATGGCGATGGAGCCGGACATCCTGCTGATGGACGAGCCGTTCGCCGCGCTGGACGCGCTGACGCGGCGAAAGATGCAGGACGAGTTGCTCGCGTTGTGGGATGGCACGCGCTTTACCGTGCTGTTCGTCACGCACTCGATTCCCGAGGCGATCAAGATCGGCAGCCGGATCCTGTTGCTGTCACCGCACCCCGGGCAGGTCAAGGCCGAGCTCGACAGCCTGCCACGAGGCGCGGGCGGTGCTGCCATCACCGCCCTCGAGCAGCGGATTCACGCGATGCTGTTTGCCGATTCGGTCGAGGAGGCCGCGCCCGAGCGGGCCGGCGTGCACCCATGAGCACCATCGCTGACCCGCCGCTCGCACGGCCGGAAATCGTTCACGAGCCGATCGCGTCCAGCGCATTCG
>JAICVH010000729.1 GCA_025935435.1 Burkholderiales bacterium | reverse complement strand
TCGCGAAGGCCTACGAAGGCAAGCTCACCGTCGCCAAGCTGGACATCGACGCGAATCCGGCGACGCCCGGCAGGTTCGGCATCCGCGGCATCCCGACGGTCATCCTGTACAAGGGCGGCCAGGTGCATGCACAAAAGGTCGGCGCCCTCACCAAATCGCAACTGACGGCATTCCTCGACAGCCACCTGTAACGCCGTTCCTTGACAGTTCCCCCGAAACCCCCTTACGCTCCCTATTGACTGACCGGCGCGCTGCAACACCGCGTCGGTCCGCCATGCGGCCGTAGGTCCGCAGGCGCATATTCCGGGTGCCGCCTTCCCGTTGCGGCACCCCCCACGATTCCCGGTTCTTCCACCCGGCTTGAAGCGGCCGTCCCCGCCGTTCCCGCACGCGACATGCATCTCTCCGAACTCAAGACCAAGCACGTTTCAGAACTGCTCGACATCGCCAACTCGATGGAAATCGACGGCGCGAACCGGATGCGCAAGCACGACCTGATCTTCGCGCTGCTGAAGACGCAGGCGAAGAAGGGCGAGAGCATCTTCGGCGAAGGCGTCCTCGAAGTGTTGCCGGACGGCTTCGGCTTCCTCCGCTCGCCCGACACGAGTTACCTCGCCGGCACCGACGACATCTACATCTCGCCGTCGCAGATCCGCCGCTTCAATCTGCATACCGGCGACACGATCGAAGGCGAAATCCGCACGCCGAAGGATGGCGAGCGCTACTTCGCGCTGGTCAAGGTCGACAAGGTCAACGGCGAACCGCCGGAGAACGCCAAGAACAAGATCCTGTTCGAAAACCTGACGCCGCTTTTCCCCGACGAGCCGATGGTGCTCGAGCGTGACATCAAGGCGGAGGAGAACATCACCGGGCGCATCATCGACATCGTCGCGCCGATCGGCAAGGGACAGCGCGGTCTGCTCGTGTCGTCGCCGAAGTCTGGCAAGACGGTGATGCTTCAGCACGTCGCGCACGCGATCACCGCGAATCATCCCGACGTTACGCTGATCGTGCTGCTGATCGACGAACGGCCGGAGGAAGTGACCGAGATGCAGCGCACCGTGCGCGGCGAAGTCGTTGCTTCGACGTTCGACGAGCCGGCGACGCGCCACGTGCAGGTCGCCGAAATGGTCATCGAAAAAGCGAAGCGCCTGGTCGAGCACAAGAAGGACGTCGTGATCCTGCTCGACTCGATCACGCGGCTTGCGCGTGCGTACAACACGGTAGTACCTGCGTCGGGGAAGGTGCTGACGGGTGGCGTCGATGCGAATGCACTGCAGCGCCCGAAACGATTTTTCGGCGCGGCGCGCAACATCGAGGAAGGCGGATCGCTGACCATCATTGCGACGGCGCTGATCGACACCGGCTCGCGGATGGACGACGTGATCTACGAGGAATTCAAGGGCACGGGCAACATGGAAATCCATCTCGACCGGCGGATGGCCGAGAAGCGGATTTACCCTGCGATCAACGTGAACCGGTCGGGCACGCGGCGCGAGGAGTTGCTGTTGAAGCCGGAGATCCTGCAGAAGGTGTGGATCCTGCGGAAGCTGCTCTACCCGATGGACGAACTCGAGGCGATGGAATTCCTGCTCGACAAGGTCAAGGCGACCAAGAGCAACGCGGACTTCTTCGACAGCATGCGCCGGGGCTGATCGGCGCGCGGGTCACGGCCG
>JAICVH010000129.1 GCA_025935435.1 Burkholderiales bacterium | reverse complement strand
GGAACTTGACCATGCCCGAGCCCTCGTGGTCGCTGCAACTCGTCTTGATCGGCGGGAACAGACCCGGTGCGCCCAGTTGGGCGATCCGCGCTTCGGTGAGATTCAGATGCTCGAGGCCCCAGCGCAGCTGCTCGGGCGTCATCACCTTGCCCTTGCCGAACTGGTTCTGCGCAACGCGCAACGCTTCGACGAGGATCATCCCGTAGACCACGCCACGCGTGTACATGACGTTGCCCAGGCGGTTCGGATCTTCGAGGTTGCCCTTCTTCGCCCCGTACACCTTGTTCTTGATGTCCTGCATCACCGGGAAGTTGGTTCCCGACGCCGTGAACGACGCACTGACGTAGCCTTTTGCGGCATCGCTCGCCGGAACGACGTCTTCCTCCGAGCCCGCCCACCAGACGCCGAGCAACTTGTCGCGCGGATAACCGGTCTTCGCCGCGGTCTTCAGCGACACGGTGCTCATCACCCCGTACGTCCACACGATCACGTAATCCGGTTTCGCCTGCCGGATCTGCAGCCATTGCGATTCCTGCGTCGTGCCGGGCGGCGTCACCGGGATCTTCAGCGTCTCGTAACCGTAACGCGACGCCAGCGCATCCAGCACCGGGATCGGTTCCTTGCCGTACGCCGAGTCATGGTAGAGAAACGCGATCTTCTTGCCCTTGAGCTTTTCGACGCCGCCTTCCTTCTGCCCGAGGTACGCGATCATCGCGGCCATCTGGTCCCAATACGTCGTGCCGAGCGGGAACACCCAGTCGTACACGCGGCCGTCGGCGGAGCTCGCGAGCCCGTAGCCGAACGTCGTCATCGGAATCTTGTCCTGCGCGACGCGATCGAACAGGCCGTACGCGATGCCCGTGGACAGCGGCTCGACCGTCGTCGCGCCGCCGTTCTTCTTCTTGAGCCGCTCGTAGCACTCGACGCCTTTCGATGCGTTGTACTCGGTTTCGCACTCCTCCCACGTCAACTTCACGCCGTTGATGCCGCCGGTCATGTTGACCAGCGTGAAGTAGTCGATCGCGCCGCCGTAATAGCCGGAGCCGCCCGCCGCATACGGACCGACGCGATACGACAACACGGGAATGAACTGTTCGCTCTGCGCCAGCGCGCCGGTCGTCCCTGCAAGGAGCGCCAGCCCCAGCAACGCCGATTGAATGCCCTTCATGTCGCTTTTCCTCCTGAACAAGCGATTTTCGAAACGCTCCGGCGGGCAGGCACGCCCGGCCGGACCCTGAAGCCAGCCTCGCATCCTACTACGCCGGACAGCGCATTTTTCCGGCGCACGGCGCAGCGGCGACGGGTGGACCGTCGCCGCAGCAACGCGGGTCGGCTGGCCGAGGCGTCAGTGCGGAAACGGCCACAAACGCAGCTTGTCCTTGGCGATCTGCCACAAGCGCGCAAGGCCGTGCGGCTCGACGATCAGGAAGAAGATGATCAGGCCGCCGAAGATCATCAGCTCGAGGTTGGAGATCGTGCTCTCGGCGATGTGCAGCCCTAGATTGCGGTCCAGAAACCGGACGGTGACGCTCAGGAGCACGGGCAGCAGCGTCACGAAAGCGGCGCCCATGAACGAGCCGAGGATCGAGCCGACGCCGCCGATGATCACCATGAACAGCACGCGAAACGACAGGTCGAGGCTGAACGCTTCCGGCTCCACCGTGCCGAGATATGCGTAGGCGAACAGCGCTCCGGCGACGCCGCAATAGAACGAACTGACGGCGAATGCCAGCAGCTTGGCCCGCATCAGCCGGATCCCGATTACTTCGGCGGCCACATCCATGTCGCGCACAGCCATCCACGAACGCCCGACGTTGCCGCGCGCCATGTTCTTCGCCGCGAACGCCATGACGGTCACGATCCCGAGCACCAGCAGATACTTGTCGATCGGCGTCGTGAACGCGTGACCCAGGATCACGACCTGCTGCGCGGTGATCACCCCGGACGGGTTGTAGTTGGTAACCCAGCCGACCTTGGTCAGGAACCACAGGATGAAGAACTGCGCGGCAAGCGTGGCGACGGCCAGGTAGAAGCCGCGTATGCGAAGGCTCGGCAGGCCGAACACCATGCCGACCAGTGCCGCGACGACGCCGCCGCCGGCGAACGCCAGCAGCACCGGGATACCCGGGATGCGCAAAATGAAATTGAACGACGCGAACGCGCCCACCGCCATGAAGGCTGCCGTTCCAAGCGACAACTGGCCGGCGTAACCGGTGAGGATGTTGAGGCCGAGTGCGGCGAGCGAGAGGATCAGGAACGGGATCAGGATGCCGGTGAAGACGTACGGCGTCGCGACCAACGGTACGACGACGAACGCAACCGCGACCAGCACCCAGACGGCGATCAGGTCCTGCCGGATCGGGAAGATCGCGGCGTCTGCCTCGTACGACGTCTTGAACTGGCCGGCTTCGCGGTAGAGCATCAGATGCGCCGGATGATCTTTTCGCCGAACAGGCCTTCGGGCCGGATCAGCAGGAACGCGAGTGCGAGCACGTACGGGAACCAGCCTTCGATGCCGCCACCGACGTGCGGTCCGAGGTACACCTCGGCGAGCTTCTCCGACGCACCGATGATGAGCCCGCCGACGATCGCCCCGGGGATCGAATCGAAGCCGCCGAGGATCAGCACCGGTAGCGCCTTCAGCGCAACAAACGTCAGCGCGAACTGCACGCCGTTACGCGCACCCCACAACAGACCGGCCACCAGCGCGACGGCGCCCGCAACCCCCCACACGATCGCCCAGATCTGCTGCAGCGGTATGCCCACCGCGAGCGCCGCCTGGTGATCATCGGCGACTGCCCGTAGCGCACGCCCGATACGCGTGCGGCTGAAGAACAGCGCCAGCATCGTCACCAATACTGCTGCAACGCCGGCGGCGGTCAGGTCGAATTTCGATACGTTGATGCCGGCCTTGTCGGTCAGCCACTGGATCGGCTCGTCCTGCAGGCCAAGTTCGAGGCCGCGCACGTTCGCGCCCCACACCATCTGCGACAGCCCTTCGATGAAAAACGTAAGGCCGATCGTTGCCATGAACAGCGCGATCTGCGGCTGGTTTACGAGGGGCCTGAGCACCGCCCGTTCGGTCGCGAGCCCGAGCACGACCATGACTGCGAGCGCAAGCGGCATCGCGAGCCAGAAGTTGACGCCATAGTCCTGCTGCAAGCCGACGAAGGTCGCCGCAGCGAAGAACACCATCGCGCCCTGCGCGAAATTGAACACGCCCGACGCCTTGTAGATCAGCACGAAGCCGAGCGCGACGAGCGAGTACATGACGCCCGCCAGCAGCCCGCCGATGAGAACTTCGAAGAAGAAGCTCAATGCGCCACTCCCAGGTACGCGTCGATCACGGTCCGATTGTTCCGCACTTCGTCGGGCGTGCCGTCGCCGATTTTCTTGCCGTAATCGAGCACGACGACGCGATCCGAGATGTCCATGACGACACCCATGTCGTGCTCGATCAGGACGATCGTCGTGCCGTATTGCTCGTTGACGTCGAGCACGAAGCGGCACATGTCCTGCTTTTCCTCGACGTTCATGCCCGCCATCGGCTCGTCGAGCAGCAGCAGCGACGGCTCGGCCGCGAGCGCACGCGCGAGCTCGACGCGCTTTTGCAGCCCGTACGGCAGGCGGCCCACCGGCGTCTTGCGGATGTGCTGGATCTCCAGGAAGTCGATGACCTCCTCGACCTTGCGGCGGTTCGCGAGCTCCTCGCGACGCGCGCGGCCCCACCACACGGCCTGCTCGACGAACGTCGCGCGCATCTTGAGGTTGCGCCCCGTCATGATGTTGTCGAGCACGCTCATGCCGCGGAACAGCGCGATGTTCTGGAACGTTCGAGCGATGCCGTGCGCCGCCGCTTCGTGCGTGTTCATGTCGCGGCGCGGTTTGCCGCGAAACGTGATCGTCCCCTGTTGCGGTCGGTACACGCCGTTGATCACGTTGAGCATCGAACTCTTGCCGGCGCCGTTCGGACCGATGATCGCGCGGACTTCGTGTTCGCGGACGTCGAACGTGATGTCGGTCAGCGCCTTGACGCCGCCGAAGGCGAGCGAGATGTGGTCGAGCGACAGGATGACGTCGCCGACGCGCCGGGCCGCCTTGGGCGCCTGCTGCGCAGCACTCGTCACGGGCGCGCGATCCACCGAAGCGCCCGTGGTCGTCGCCATGTCAGGCGGCAGCGGCAAGCGTTGCCGTCTCGGTCACGCGCGCGTCCTGGATGCGCAGATCCGCCGCGACGATGCCGGTACGGCCATCCTCGAAGCGCACCAGTGTTTCGATGTGCTCGACGTCGCGCCCGCCGTATAACGCATCGATCAGCACGCCGTATTTCTCGGCGACGAAGCCGCGGCGCACCTTGCGCGTGCGCGTCAGTTCGTCGTCGTCCGGGTCGAGCTCCTTGTGCAGGATGAGGAAGCGGCGGATCTGCGAATCCGCAAGGCCTGGCTCGGCGGCGAGCTCGGCGTTCACTTTCTCGACGCACTCGCGGATCAGCTCGTATACCTCGGGCTTGGCCGCGAGGTCCGTATAGCCCGAGTACGCGATGCCGCGCCGCTCGGCCCAGTTGCCGACCGAGCCGACATCGATGTTCACGAATGCACACACCTGGTCGCGTCCCGCACCGAACGCGACCGCCTCCTTGATGTGCGGAAAGAACTTGAGCTTGTTCTCGATATAGTTCGGCGCGAACATCGCGCCGGTCGCGAGCTTTCCGACGTCTTTCGCGCGATCGATGATCTTGAGCTGGCCGCTCGGGTCGATGAAGCCGGCGTCGCCCGTATGGAAATAGCCATCGGCGTCGATCGATTCGGCGGTCGCGTCTGGCCGCTTGTAGTATTCCTTCAGGAGCATTGGCCCGCGAACGAGCACTTCGCCGTTGGCGGCGATCGCCAGTTCGACGCCCGGCGCGGCCGTGCCAACGGTGTCGAAATGGACACCGCGATCCGGTTGCAGACACACGTACGCGCAGGTTTCGGTTGATCCGTACAACTGCTTCAGGTTGATGCCGATCGAGCGGTAGAAACGGAACAGATCCGGGCCGATCGCCGCGCCGGCCGTGTACGCGATCCGGATGCGGCTCATGCCGAGGACGTTACGCAACGGCCCGAACACGAGCAGATTGCCGAGCGCGTACTCGATGCGATCGCCGAGCGACACCGGCTTGCCGTCGAGCATCTCGGCACCGCAGCGTCGCGCCACCGCCGTGAAATGCGAGAACAGCCAGCGCTTGATCAGGCTTGCGTCCTCCATCCGGATCATCACCTGCGTCAGCAGGTTCTCGAAGATGCGCGGCGGCGCGAAGTAGTACGTCGGTCCGATCTCGCGCAGATCGGTCATCACCGTGTCACCCGACTCCGGGCAGTTGATCGTGAAACCGACGAACACCCATTCTGCAAACGAGAACAGATGGTCGCCGACCCAGGCCATCGGGAGATACGACAGCACGCTGTCGTCGGCGCGCAGCCCGTCGAATTCGGCGCTGCCACGCGCCGCCGCAATGAACGCCGCGTGCGTCTGTCGCACGCCTTTCGGCTTGCCCGTTGTGCCCGACGTGTAAAGCATCACCGACACGTCGTCGGCACGCCCGCTTGCGATCTGCTCGTCGTAGAACCCCGGATGCTCGCGATCGAACGCGCGGCCCTTTTCCTGCAGCCGTTCGAAACTCATCACGCCATCGTAGTTGCGCAGCCCGCGCGGGTCGTCGTAATAGATGTGCGCGAGCGTCGGCACCTGCGGCGCCGCCTCGAGCAGCTTGTCGACCTGTTCCTGGTCCTCGACGAGTGCATAGTCGATCTCGGCGTCGTTCAGCACGTACACGAACTCGGCCGCCGGCGCGTCCTGATACATCGGTACGGGAATGCCGCGAAGTACCTGCGCGGCAAGCATCGCCCAGTAGAGTCGCGGTCGGTTGTCACCGACGATCGCGAGATGCATGCCCGGCTTGAATCCCTCGGCGGCCAGGCCGCAGGCCAGGGCACGTACCTCATCGGCGACCTGACCCCACGTCCATGTCTGCCAGATGCCCAGGTCCTTTTCGCGCGTCGCGGCATGGCCGGCCCGTACGCGCGCGTGATGCAGCATCAGACGCGGAAACGTGTCGAGCTTTTCCTCCATCCTCGATCCTCTAGGGTGCGAACCGGCGACTCGTGGGGTCGCTTCTGGCGGCGGGCTATGGTACGTGCGTTCCGGAACGTCGCGCAATGCGGGAAAGCCGGCGAATCGAGGTCAGCCCACGCCGAACGGAAAGTCGATCGCGAACAACCAGCGTCCATCGGACTGCCGGCGCAGGACCTCGACGCTCTGGCCGGTCATCGTCGCCGGCTTGCCGTCCGGCCCGCTCATCGCGAGCTGCCATTGCGCGGTGACGAGAGCAAGATCGCCCGTCTGGGTCAGCGTTCTGGCGGTGAGCGTCATCGTCGGTTTCGCGGCCAGGAACCCGGCGAGCGCGCTGCGAATCGCGACCTTGCCGACGACGACGTTGCCGGGCGCCGGCATCAGCGAAGCATCGGGCTCGTAGAGCGAAGTGAGCGCGTCGAGATCGCCGGCGTTCAACGCCTTCGCGAACAGTGTGTCGACTTCGTCGGGTGTCGCTGCATGCATCGTGGCTCCCTCGTTGTGCTGGGCCTGGGCCCGTTCGCGCGCTTGCTGTCAGCCGAGCCCGTCGCGGGCGCGCACGGCCGCAGGCGCCGCACCGCCAGCGGGCCGCGCGGACTCGCGTACGATCCACTGATCGATCCGTTGTTCGAGCACGGCGAGCGGAAGCGCGCCGTCGTCGATCAACGCGTTGTGAAACCGGCGGATATCGAAGCGAT
>JAICVH010000061.1 GCA_025935435.1 Burkholderiales bacterium | reverse complement strand
GTTGTCGTGATTGCCGCCAACGGACGCGGCTTTTGCGCCGGTCATGATCTGAAGGAACTGCGCGCGCATCCGGACCAGACCTGGCAGCGTCAGCTGTTCGATGCATGCAGTCGCGTCATGATCAAGCTGACGGCGTTGCCCCAGCCGACGATTGCCCGCGTGCACGGGCTCGCGACCGCTGCCGGCTGTCAGCTCGTGTCGATGTGCGATCTCGCGGTCGCCGCGGACACTGCCCGCTTCGCGTTGCCGGGCATCAACGTCGGCGTGTTCTGCTCGACCCCGGCGGTAGCGGTTGTCCGCAACGTTTCGCGCAAGCGGGTGATGGAGTTGCTGCTGACGGGAGATCCGATCGACGCGGCGACGGCGCTCGATTGGGGACTCGTCAACCGGGTGGTACCCGCCGCCGAGCTCGATGCTGCAGTGAAGGTTTTCACCGATCGCATCCTCGCACGAAGCGCCGCCGTCATCGCGCTCGGCAAGCGGGCCTTCTACGCGCAGGTCGATCGGCCGCTCGCCGATGCGTACGCCGTCACGTCGGAAACGATGGCATGTAACCTTCTCGAACCGGACGCCGCCGAGGGCATCGACGCCTTCGTCGATAAACGCGCAGCTCAGTGGGCGCGTCCACGCTGATGCTCTTGCATTGCCAAGCCCCGGATCGATCGGGATAATCCGCGCCTGACCGCAGGACGCTCCTGCCGGCGCCTTGCTGCCCGCGCCGCCAACGCCAATGGCCAACGAAACGATCCTCGAAACACGCGGGCTCACGAAGGAATTCAAGGGGTTCGTCGCCGTCAACGGCGTGAATCTCGCGGTGACGCGCGGGACGATTCACGCGCTGATCGGGCCGAACGGCGCCGGCAAGACGACATGCTTCAATCTGCTCACGCATTTCCTCACGCCGACGCGCGGCCAGATCTTCTTCAAAGGTCGCGAGATCACCGGATCACGTCCGGCGGCGATCGCGCGCCTCGGGCTCGTACGCTCGTTTCAGATCTCGGCGGTATTCCCGCACTTGTCCGTACTTGAAAACGTGCGGATCGCACTGCAGCGCAAGCGCGGCCATTCGCTCGATTTCTGGCGCACGGAGCGCGTGTTGACGGAACTCGACGCGCGCGCCCGGGAGTTGATCGATGCCGTCGGATTGTCGGCGTTCGAAAAGACCAAGGCCGTCGAGTTGCCGTACGGTCGAAAGCGCGCGCTCGAAATCGCGACGACGCTCGCGCTGGAGCCCGAGATGATGCTGCTCGACGAACCAACGGCGGGCATGACGCACGAGGACGTCGAACGGATTGCGGCGCTGATCAAGCGCGTCTCGGCCAATCGAACGGTGCTGATGGTCGAGCATAATCTGTCGGTGGTATCGACGCTCGCGGACCACATTACCGTGCTTGCGCGCGGCGAGGTGCTCGCCCAAGGAAACTATCAATCGGTCTCGACGAATCCCGCCGTCGTCGAGGCCTACATGGGAGGCGGCCATGCGTGATGTGATCCACGCGCGCCTTCGCAGCGCCGCCTGACCGATGGCAAGCGCACTACCGCGTGAAGCGGAGGGCGAAGTCGTCGCGCCGGCTGCTGCGCCCCTGCTCGTCGTTCGTGATCTTCAAGCGTGGTACGGCGAATCGCACATCCTGCACGGCGTAACGTTCGATGTCGCGCCCGGCGAAGTCGTGACGCTGCTCGGTCGCAACGGCGCCGGCAAGACGACGACGCTGAAGTCGATCATGGGCGTCGTGCCCCGTCGCGAAGGCTCGATTCGCTTCGAGCAGCAGGAAACGGCACGAATGGCGTCGAACCGCATCGCGCGGCTCGGTATCGCCTGGTGCCCGGAAGAGCGCGGAATCTTCGCGAGCCTGAATGTCGAGGAGAATCTGTTGCTGCCCCCGAAGGTTCGGGACGGCGGACTCACGATCGAGCAGATCTATACACTGTTCCCGAATCTGGCGGAGCGACGCAAGAGCCAGGGGACGAAGCTCTCCGGTGGCGAGCAGCAGATGCTCGCGATCGGCCGCATTCTCCGCACCGGGGCGCGGCTTCTGTTGCTGGACGAACCCACCGAGGGTCTCGCGCCGGTGATCGTCCAGCACATCGGCCGTACGATCGGGACGCTCAAGGAACAGGGCTTCACGATCCTGCTCGTCGAACAGAATTTCCGCTTCGCGTCGACTGTCGCGGATCGGCATTACGTGATGGAGCACGGCCGGATCATCGACATGATCCCGAACGCCGAGCTCGATCGAAACATGGGCAAGCTGCACGAGTATCTCGGCGTGTAGCGAGCCGTTTGCGTTTTTTCAACGGAGGAGCAGTGATGAAGGCCATGAAACGCAGTCTGCTTGCGCTGACGATTGCCGGTGCACTTGCCGGCACGGCCGCTCAGGCACAGATTTCCGACAACGTGATCAAGATCGGCGTGCTGTCCGATATGTCGAGCCTGTACACGGACCTCGCGGGTGCGGGATCGGTCGCAGCCGCGCGGATGGCGGTGGAGGATTCCGGGATCGAGAAGCGCGGCTACAAGGTCGAATACGTGTCAGGGGATCACCAGAACAAGCCCGACGTGGGCTCCGCCATTGCCCGCCAGTGGTACGACACCGACAAGGTCGACGTCATCGTCGACGTTCCGAACTCCGGTGTCGCGCTCGCGGTCAACCAGATCACCAAGGACAAGAACAAGGTGTTCCTGGCGAACGGGCCGGCGTCTTCGGACCTGACCGGCAAGGCGTGCACGCCCAACACCGTCCACTGGACCTACGACACGTGGATGCTCGCCAACGGCACCGGCAGCGCGATCGTCAAGTCGGGCGGCGACACGTGGTTCTTCATCACCGCCGACTACGCTTTCGGCCATGCGCTCGAGCGCGATACCGCGGCCGTCGTCACCAAGAATGGCGGCAAGGTCCTCGGTTCGGTGAAAGTGCCCATCAACACACAGGACTTCAGCTCGTTCCTGCTGCAGGCCCAGGCGTCGAAGGCCAAGATCGTCGGCCTCGCCAACGCGGGCGGCGACACGACGAACTCGATCAAGCAGGCGGCCGAGTTCGGCATCGTCAAGGGCGGCCAGAACCTCGCTGGGTTGCTCGTGTTCCTGACCGACGTGCACGCGCTCGGCCTGCAAAACGCGCAGGGTCTGATCATCACCAGCACGTTCTATTGGGACATGAACGATCAGACGCGCGCGTTCGCGAAGCGCTTCGCCGAGCGCGACAAGGGCATCCATCCGACGATGGTGCACGCCGGCGTGTACGCGTCGGTGCTCCATTACCTCAAGGCGGTCGAGGCGCTGAAAAGCGACGAGGGCGGGAAGGTCGTCGCCAAGATGAAGGAAATGCCGACCGACGATCCGCTGTTCGGCAAGGGCACGATCCGCGTCGACGGACGCAAGATCCATCCGGCGTATCTGGTCGAAGTGAAGAAGCCGTCGGAATCGAAGGGTCCGTGGGACTACTACAAGATCCGCACGACGATTCCGGCCGACCAGGCGTTCCGGCCGCTGAAGGACGGCGAGTGCCCGCTCGTCAAGTAACGCGTCGACGCAGGTCGCCGCGTTTGGCGGCGACCTGATTTGCACCGGGGCTCGTCCGGGCCCCGGGCAATGGGAAACCGGATGCAGGCACTTTTCGGCCAGCTCTTGATCGGGCTCATCAACGGCGCGTTCTACGCGATGTTGTCGCTCGGGCTCGCCGTGATCTTCGGCCTGCTCAACATCATCAACTTCACGCACGGCGCGCAATACATGATGGGCGCGTTCTTCGCGTGGTTCATGCTGACGAAGCTCGGCGTCGGTTATTGGTGGTCGCTGCTGCTCGCGCCGATCGCCGTCGGCGCGTTCGGCATGCTGATCGAGCGCACGATGCTCGCACGGCTCTACAAGCTCGATCACCTGTATGGCCTGCTGCTGACCTTCGGCCTGGCGCTGATCATCCAGGGCCTGTTTCGCAACGAATTCGGTTCATCGGGGTTGCCGTACCAGATTCCGTCGGCGCTGACCGGTGGCATGAACCTCGGGTTCATGTTCCTGCCGATCTATCGCGGCTGGGTGATCGTCGCCTCGCTTATCGTCTGCCTGTCGACCTGGTACGTGATCGAGCGGACGAAGCTCGGCAGCTATCTGCGCGCGGCAACGGAAAATCCCGCGCTGGTGCAGGCGTTCGGCATCAACGTGCCGCGGATGATCACGTTGACGTTCGGGTTCGGCGTCGGCCTCGCGGCGCTCGCCGGCGTGATGGCGGCACCGATCTACCAGGTGAACCCGCTGATGGGTGCCGATCTCATCATTGTCGTGTTCGCCGTTGTCGTGATCGGTGGCATGGGTTCGATCATGGGCGCGATCCTGACCGGCTTCGGGCTTGGCGTCGTCGAAGGACTCACCAAGTATTTCTATCCGGAAGCATCGACCACCGTGATCTTCGTCATCATGGTCATCGTGCTGATGATCAAGCCGGCCGGACTGTTCGGACGGGAACGCTGATGGCGACCGTCGTACCGCTTGCGACGCCGACCCGCCGCTCCCGCAGCGGCGTGCTGATCGGGACCGGCGTGATGGCGGCCCTTCTTGCCGTCGCGCCGTTCGTGGGCATTTATCCGGTGTTCATGATGAAGGCGCTGTGCTTCGCGCTGTTCGCGTGCGCCTTCAACCTGCTGCTCGGCTTCGGCGGACTGTTGTCGTTCGGGCACGCGATGTTCCTCGGCACCGCCGGTTACGTGTGCGCGCATGCCGCGAAGGTCTGGGGATTCCCGCCCGCGCTTGCGATCGCCGCAGGAACCGCTGCAGCGGCCGCACTCGGTGCGGTCGTCGGTTCGCTTGCGATCCGCCGCCAGGGCATCTACTTCGCGATGATCACGCTCGCGGTGGCGCAGATGATGTACTTCTTCTATCTGCAGACGCCGTTCACGCACGGCGAGGACGGCATCCAGTCCGTCCCGCGCGGCGTGCTGTTCGGCGTGATCGACCTGTCGAACATCCTGACGATGTACTACTTCGTGCTCGTCGTATTCCTGGCCGGCTTCCTGTTCATCTACCGCGTCATCCATTCGCCGTTCGGTCAGGTGCTGAAGGCGATCCGCGAAAACGAACCACGCGCCATCTCGCTTGGCTACGATGCAGATCGCTACAAGCTGATCGCGTTCGTTTTGTCCGCCGCACTCGCCGGTCTCGCCGGGGCGATGAAGGCGATCGTGTTCCAGCTCGCCTCGCTGACCGACGTTCACTGGACGATGTCGGGAGAGGTCGTTCTGATGACGCTGCTCGGTGGGATGGGCACGATCTTCGGTCCGGTCGTCGGCGCCTTTTTCATCATCGCGCTCGAGAGTTACCTTGCCGGCTTTGGCGAGTGGGTCACCGTGATTACCGGTGTCATCTTCGTTGTATGCGTGCTCGCGTTTCGCCGCGGCATCGTCGGCGAGCTGGCCGCATGGCGGGCAAAGACGCGCGGCTGACGCGTACGTGGGTCGTGTTTGCAGTCGGCGTCGCGATTTCGGGCGCGACCGTGGCACAGGGACCGCAATGGCTCGTCGATGGGGGTTGCCGCGACGGCCAGCCGCATGGTCGCTATGAGCTCCGCACGGGCAGCGGCAGCTTGCGTGTCGCAGGTGCGTTCAACGTTGGCCGGCGCACCGGATCGTTCATCTTCTGGTCGCCGCAAGGCGCGCGCATCGCGCACATTCCCTACGACGATGACGCGCGCAACGGCACGCTCGCGACGTGGTACGAGACGCGAGGCGGTGACCGCGAGCCTCCGCGGCGATTCGAGTCGGCGTGGCGGCGGGGTGAGCGCGACGGGCTGACGCGGACCTGGTACGCCGGCGGTCAACGCCGCTCGGAGACCGAATACGTGCAGGGGAGCCTGGCAACGTCGATCGGCTGGACGAACGCCGGCACGCGCGTCAGCGATTCGGTCGCGCGTGACATCGCGAAGCGCGATGCTGCCGCTGCGGACGCCGAGTACGCGGAACTGGAGGCGTTCGTGCACGATCATCTGCCGCGGTGCGACTGACTCGGAATCAGCGGATGCACTAAATCCCCTCTGTCGGGTCGAACTCGACATGGGAACCCGAAGCTTCGACGCGGTCGCTGAACGCGTTGCGCATCCTGTCGACGACGACAACAAGGCACTCGACGCCATTGCCGCGCGCGCTGCGCGCGCGTCGGTCGTGTTGATTGGCGAGGCGTCGCACGGGACGCGCGAGTTCTACGCGACGCGCGCCGCGCTGACCGAGCGTCTGATTCGCGAACATGGTTTTCGTGCCGTCACGCTCGAGGCCGACTGGCCGGACACGTTTCGCGCACACCGCTACGTGACCGGCCGCAGCGACGACCGCGATGCGGTCGACGCGCTGTCGGATTTCCGGCGTTTTCCCGCTTGGATGTGGCGCAACGTCGTCATGCGCGACTTCGTCGAGTGGCTCGCGGCTTTCAACCGTGAGCGCGAGCGCAGCGACAAGGCCGGATTGTTCGGTCTCGACCTCTACAGTCTTCACGCGTCGATCGAGGCGGTGCTCGAGTACCTCGACCGCGCCGACCCGGCCGCCGCGGCGCGCGCGCGTGCGCGCTACGGCTGCTTCGAATACTTCGGCGACAGCGCGCAGGGTTATGGCTTCGCGGTCACGCAAGGCGCCGACTCGTGCGAAGACGAGGCGGTCGCACAATTGATCGATCTGCGTCGTCAGGCACTGCGACTGCCACTGGCGACGGACGGGCAGACTGCCGCCGACGAGGAATTCTTTTCGGCGGAGCAGAATGCGCGCCTCGTGATGAACGCCGAACGCTATTACCGGGCGATGTACCGCGGGCGCGAGTCGACGTGGAACCTGCGCGACACGCACATGGCGGAGACGCTCGATGCATTGCGTGAACGAATGCCGGGTGCAGCCAGCGGCGTCGTCGTATGGGCCCACAACTCGCATGTCGGTGATGCGCGCGCGACGGACATGGGTCGCCGCGGCGAAATCAACGTCGGGCAACTTGCGCGCGAGCGCTACGGTCGAAATGCGTTCTCGATCGGCTTCTCGACGTACGACGGCACGGTCACGGCCGCGGACGACTGGGATGCGCCGATGCAACGCAAGCGGATTCGGCCGGGTCTCGCGGAGAGTTACGAGCGTCTGTTCCACGACAGCGGTCGCGCCCGGTTCTGGATCGACCTGCATGACCCGGATGTCGCTCAGGCGCTCGAAGGACCGCTGCTCCAGCGGGCGATCGGCGTCATCTATCGTCCGCAAACCGAGCGCTGGAGCCACTACTTCGACGCGCTGCTGCCACGGCAATTCGACGTGATGATCCATCTCGACCGCACCGAGGCTCTCGAGCCACTGGACTCGTCGGCCGGATGGGACGAGGGCGAACCGCCGGAGACCTGGCCGACGGCGCTTTGACGGGTCGTCCCCTTCGCGCTAGATTGCGCCGTCGCGACCAGCGTCCACCAGAGGCGCGCGGCGTTTCCGCCCACAGCCGAGGTCTTCCATGTCCCGTTCACTCATGCACCGCTTGCTGGGCGCGCTGGCGTTCGCCATCGCGCTCGTCGCCGTTCCCGCGTCCGGCCAGGATTTGAAGATTGCGGTCGCCGCCGACGTGACGTCGATCGATCCGCACTTTTTCAATCTGTTCCCCAACAACAACATCGCCGAGCACATCTTCGACAAGCTGGTCCAGATGGACCCCGATTCGCGGATGATTCCCGGACTCGCGACGTCGTGGAAGACGATCGACGACAAGACGTGGGAGTTCAAGCTGCGCAAGGGCGTCAAGTTCCACGACGGCAGCGAGCTGACTGCCGAGGACGTCGCCTTTTCCATCGATCGCGTGCCGCAGGTGCCGAACAGCCCGGGGCCGTTCTCGGCGTACACGAAGGCGATCGTTGCGAAAGAGATCGTCGATCCGTACACGATCCGCTTCAAGACCGCGGCCCCGCATCCGCTGATGCCGAACGACCTGTCGACGATCTACATCGTCTCGAAAAAGGTCGCGACCGGCGCGTCCACCGAGGACTTCAACTCGGGCAAGGCGGCGATCGGCAGCGGCCGCTACAAGTTCGTCCGTTACGCGAACGGTGATCGCGTCGAGCTCGCGCGAAACGACAGCTACTGGGGCGACAAGCCGCACTGGGACAAGGTGACGTTCCGCATCATCAAGAACGAGGCGGCGCGCGTCGCCGCGCTGCTGTCCGGCGACGTCGATGCGATCGAGCAGCCGCCGGTGGCCGATCTTGCTCGCATCAAGGCCGATCCGCGCTTCACGGTGACGTCGAAAATCTCGCACCGCGTCATCTATTTCAATTTCGATTACCTGGACCGCTCGAGCCCGTTCATCACCGGCAAGGACGGCAAGCCGCTTGCCAAGAATCCGCTGCTCGATTCGCGCGTCCGCCATGCGATCTCCAAGGCGATCAATCGACAGGCGATCGTCGATCGCGTGATGGAAGGGCAGGCGATTCCATCCGGGCAGCTCGTTTCCGACAAGCTGTTCGGCAACGTGCCCGGCTTGAAGGCCGATGCTTACGATCCGAACGGCGCGAAAAAGCTGCTTGCGGAGGCCGGTTATCCCGACGGCTTCAACCTGACGATCCACGGGCCGGCCGGCCGTTATGTCAACGATGAAAAGATCGTGCAGGCGGTCGCGCAGATGCTGACGCGCGTCGGCATCAACTCGAAGGTCGAGACGGCGCCGATGGGACCCTACTCGGGTCGCGCCAGCAAGCAGGAGTTCAGCTTCCACATGGTCGGCTGGGGTGCGTCGACCGGCGAAGCGTCGTCGCCGCTGCGCTCGCTGCTTGCGACGTTCAATCGCGACAAGGGCCTCGGTGCGGTGAACTGGGGTCGCTACAGCAACCCGAAGGTCGATTACCTGATCGAACAGGCGCTGCAGCAGGTGGACGACAACAACCGGCGCACGATGCTGCAGCGCGCGACCGAGCTTGCGATGTCCGATCTCGGCCTCATGCCGGTGCACTTCCAGTTCACGATCTGGGCGACGAAGAAGAACGTGCAGTACACGCCGCGCACCGACGAGTACACGCTCGCGTTCCAGTTCAGGCCAACGGCGAAACAGCCTTGACCCTGCCGTACCCGCGCCGAATCGTCGGGCTGCGCCCGCGATTCGGCGGTAGCATGATCGGCCGAAAGTAGGGCTGTACTTTCGGCCGAGGATTAGTCCGTGCTGGTATTCATAATCCGCAGGAGTCTGCAGAGCGTCGTCGTCCTGCTGGTGATGTCGCTGCTCGTGTTCGTCGGCGTCTATGCCGTCGGTAACCCGATCGACATCCTGATCAATCCGCAGGCCGATCAGATCGACCGCGAACGCGCGAT
>JAICVH010000058.1 GCA_025935435.1 Burkholderiales bacterium | reverse complement strand
TGTTCACCGCCCGATAGCTGCTGGCCGCCGAACGCGAGCCGCTCCTTCAGCCGCGGAAACGTATCGAGCACGCGTTGGTAGGTCCAGCTTGCGCGCGAATCGCGCGGCGCCCGCTCGGCAAGCAGCAGGTTTTCGCGCACGCTCAAGTTGGGAAAGATGCCGCGGCCTTCGGGAACGTAGGCGACGCCCATGCGCGCGATCCGATGCGCCGGCTCGCGCGTGCAGTCGCGTCCGTGGATCAGTACCTTGCCTGCACTGGCGCGTGTCAACCCGAGGATCGTGCGGATCAACGTCGTCTTGCCCATGCCGTTACGTCCGAGGAGGCCGATCGATTCACCGGCGCCGACCGCAAGCGACACGCCGCGCAGCACGTGGCTTTCCCCATAGTGCGCGTGCAGCTCGCGTACTTCGAGCAGCGCGCTCATCGCCGCATCGTGCTGCTCATCAAGAGGACGCGTGCGAGGGCCAGTCAGGCCAGGCGACGTCTGTAGCATCGTAATCAGCGCGGATGACTAGGAGATGGCCGCTTCGGTGGGCCGGTCGATCTCGCCAAGATACGCGGTCTGCACGTCGGCGTTGTTGCGGATCGCATCGGGCGCGCCGGACGCGATGACCGCGCCGTTGACCATCACCGTGATGCGATCGGCTATGCGAAACACCGCATCCATGTCGTGCTCGACCAGTAGGATTGCGTGCCCGGGCTTCAGTGACGCGAGCAGTGCAAGCATCCGGTCCGTTTCCTCGGCACCCATCCCGGCGAGCGGCTCGTCGAGCAGCAGTACCTGTGGTGTCGTGGCAAGGCACATCGCGATTTCAAGCTGCCGCTTCTGGCCGTGCGACAGCGTGCCCGCGATGCGGTGCGCCTGGCCGGTCAGCCCCGCGTGCTCGATCGCCTGTTGCGCACGCTGCGTGCTTCGCGTGCACGTCGTCGCCGCATTCCACCAGTCGAATACCTGCTGATGATGCGCCTGCGCGGAGAGCCGGCAGTTTTCGAACACCGTTGCGCGCGGAAAGATCGTCGTTCGCTGATAACTGCGTCCGATGCCCGCCCGCGCGCGGCGCGGTTGCGGCCAGTGCGTCACGTCGCGGCCCTGCAACTCGACGCGGCCCGACGATGCCGCGATTTCGCCGGCGAGCACATTCACGAGCGTGGACTTACCTGCGCCGTTGGTGCCGATGACCGAATGCACTTGCCCGCGTTCGAGCGTCAACGACACGCGATCGACGGCAGTCAAGCCGCCGAAGCGGCGGGACACGTCCGTTGCGGTCAGCAGCACGTCATCCGGCATGGGGAACGGGGATACGCGTACGTCGCAGTTGCGACGGTAGCCCGGTGACTCCATTCGGCATCAACGCGACGCAGGCGATGATCGTCAGACCGAGCGGCAACTGCCAATGCTTGGCGAATCCACCGAACACCGCTTCCGACTGGAACAATTCCTTCAGTACGACGAACAGGAACGCACCCACGACCGCGCCACGCAGCGAGCCGATGCCGCCGAGGATCAACATGAGGAGCACGGTGCCGGATTGATGCCACGCGAGGATCTCGGGGTTCACGAAGCCGTCTTTCACGGCGTACAGAAAGCCGGCCACGCCTGCCAGCAACCCGGCCAGCACGAATGCCGCAAGTTTGTAGGGGTACGTCGAGAAGCCGGCGGCGCGCATCCGCTGCTCGTTCGCCTTGATGCCGGACAGTGCGTGTCCAAAGCGTGACCGTCCGACCGACGCGAGCAGTGCATACACGAGCACGAGCGCGGCTAGCGTCGCGAAATAGAACGTCAGTGGTCGATCGAAGTCGACGAGCGTGTACGGGCCTAGCGCCAGCACCGGCTTTACGTACAGGTAACGCCCGTCGCTGCCGCCCGAGAACTTCATGTCGTGGAACACGAAGTACGCCATCTGTGCGAACGCGAGCGTCACCATGATGAAGTAGATGCCACGCGTGCGCAGCGAAAGCGCCCCGATGGCGCACGCTGCCAGCGCCGTGATGATGAGAACGGCAGGCAACAACCACACGATGGACGGCGCTTCCGACTGCGGCGTGAGCAACGCGGTGACATAGGCGGCGATACCGAAGAACGCCGCATGCCCGAACGATACGAGCCCGGTGCGACCGACGAGCAACTCGAGCGATAGCGCGAAGATCGCCAGGATCATCGTCGTCACCATCAGGTCGACATAGAACTTGCCGCCGACGAACGGGAACACGACGAGCAACGCGCACGCCGCGACCAGCGGAACGGCGCGCGAAATGATGGAAGCGGTCGTGGTCATCCGGCGCGAAACAGGCCTTCCGGACGCCACAGCAGGATCGCCGCCATCAACACATAGACGAGAATGCCGGCCGTCTGCGGAATCAGCACCTTGCCGAACGTATCGACAAGACCGACGAGCAGCGATGCGAACAGTGCGCCACGCACCGAACCGATGCCGCCGATCACCACGACGACAAACGAGATGATTAAAACCTGGTTGCCCATGCCCGGGTACACCGACGACACCGGTGAGGCGATCATGCCCGCGAACACGGCGAGCGCGACGCCGGCCGCAAAGACGATCCGGTACAGGAGGCGGATATCGACGCCGAGCGACTGCACCATCTCGCGATTCGACGCGCCGGCGCGGATGGCCATTCCGATGCGCGTGTGCGCGATCACTGCATAGAGTCCAAGTCCGACGACCACGCAGACAGCCGACATGAACAGGCGGTACACCGGATACGTCATCACGCTGCCGAGCGCGACGCTTCCGGCGAGCCACGCCGGTGCAGAAACCCCGTGTACGTCATCGCCAACGAGGATACTGCGCAACTCCTCGAACACGAGAATCAGCCCATAAGTCATCAGCACCTGCTGCAGGTGCTCCCGCTGATAGAGGTAGCTGATGAACCCCCATTCGAGCAGATACCCGAACGCGACCGACAGCACGAGACCGATCGCGAGCGCGGTGAAGAAACCGCCACCAACCTGTTGGGCCGCCCACGGCGAAAGCGCATACGCGAGATACGCGCCGATCATGTAGAAGCTGCCGTGCGCGAGATTGATGACGCCGAGAATGCCGAAGATCAGCGTCAGCCCGCTCGCAACGAGAAACAGCAGCAGCCCGTATTGCAGGGCATTCAGACACTGGACGAGGAAGACGGCAAAGTCCATCAGATCATCGGCGCATGCTTCGGTCGCTCGGCGTCCGCAATGTTTTGCGGGGGTGAAAACGACCGTCGCCGTCTCGGGAACGGCCCCTCGACGGCGACGCGGTCAACGGCGGATGGCCCACTGCGGCGACGAGAATAGCTCGCGAACGCTATGACGTCGCCGGCAAAGACGACCTGGCGCAGGCAGCCCCGAAGCTATCCGCTCGAAATGACGTCCGCGCCACGGGCGCGACATTCGAGCACTTACATCTTACAACCGGGCGAGGGCTCGGCGAGCGATTTCACGGCCACGCCTTCGAACTTGTTCTGTGTGCCGACGACCTTGCGCAAATAGATGTCCTGCACCGGGTCATGCGCCTTAGACAGCGTGAACGCGCCGCGCGGGCTGTCGATGCGTGCCTTCTCGATCGCGGACACGAGGGCGTCGCGCTTGCCGAGGTCGCCCTTTACCGCAGCGAGGCCGGCGCCCAGCATCTGCGCGGCGTCGTAACCCTGCACCGCATAAACGTCCGGCTCGGCCTTGTACGTCTTGTTGTAGTCGCTGCGAAACGCCTTGTCCTTCGGAATGTCGAGACCGTCGGCGTAATGGAGCGTCGTCAGCAGTCCTTGCGCCGCTTCGCCCTGCGCTTCGAGCGTACCGTCGGTGAGGAAGCCCGGGCCGTACAGTGGAATTGTCTTGTTGAGTCCCGCGGCTGCATAGTCCTTGACGAATTTGACGGCGCCGCCGCCCGCGAAGAAGGCGTACACGGCATCCGGCTTGGTGGCTGCAATCTCGGTCAGCAATGCCTGGAATTCGACATTCGGAAACGGCAGCGTCAATTCCTTGATCACCTCGCCGCCCGTGGTCTTGAGTCCATCCTTGAAGCCCTGCACCGACTCGTCGCCGGCCGCGTACTTCCACGTGATCGTCGCCACTTTTTTCGCACCCCGATCACCGGCGACCTTGCCCATCGCGTACCCGGGCTGCCAATTCGAAAACGAGCTGCGGAAGATGTTCGGCGCGCACATCGGGCCGGTCACGGCACGCGCACCTGCATTCGGAATCACGAGGAGCGTGTTCGTGTCCTTCGCCACCTTGGCCATCGCCATCACGACACCCGAATGAACGGTGCCGACGACGACGTCGACGTTGTCGCGCTTGATCAGCTTGTTGATGTTGTCGACGGCCTTCGACGGCTCCGATTCATCGTCGACCTTCACGTACTCGATTTCGCGTCCGCCGAGCTTTCCGCCCTGTTCCTGCACGTAGAGCCTGAAGCCGTTCTCGATCGCGGTGCCGAGCGCCGAGTACGTTCCGGTGTAAGGCAGCATGAAGCCGACCTTGATCTTGTTTTGCGCGTCGGCGGCGCTCACCGCGACGAGTAGTCCCGCCGCGAGCAATCCCCGCGCGAGCAACGAATATCGAGCAGTCATGAGTTCCTCCTTAAAGCACCGCGCCGGCGAAGGCGCATGAATGAAACGAGGCTAGGCGGCCATTCACCGATGGCTCGCAGGGCGCGCAAGGATAACAAACCTCACGGCGCGTGCGCGCGTTCGCGCTCGCGCAACCGGAAACGCTGGATCTTGCCGGTTGCGGTCTTTGGCAGCTCAGCGATGAATTCGATGTAACGCGGGTACTTGTAAGGTGCGAGCTTGTCCTTGACAAACGCCTTCAGCGCCTGCTCGGTATCGGCGCCCGGATGGTGGCCGGGTTTCAGCACGACGAATGCCTTGGTCTTCGTCAGCCCGTCTGCATCCTCACGCCCGATCACGGCTGCCTCGAGCACGGCGGGGTGCTGCACGAGCGCAGCCTCGACCTCGAACGGTGACACGTAGATGCCGCTCACCTTCAGCATGTCGTCGGCCCGGCCGGCGTATACGTATCGGCCGTCGTCGCGACGCACGTACTTGTCGCCGCTGCGCGTCCACGGGCCCTGGAACGTTGCGCGCGATTTTTCGTGGTTGGTCCAGTACATGAGCGCGGCAGTCGGGCCGCGAATGTAAAGGTCACCCACGTCGCCATCGCGAACCGGCCGGCCATCGTCACCGCGGAGTTCGATTTCGTAGCCCGGGACTGGGACGCCGGTCGTGCCGTAGCGCACGTCCCCGCCGCGATTGGACAAAAAGATGTGCAGCATCTCGGTTGAACCGATGCCGTCCAGTATTTCGCAACCGAAATGCGCAGTGAAGCGCTCGCCGATGTCGCGGGGCAGCGCTTCGCCCGCCGACACGCACATGCGAAGGGCGACGTCCGACGCCGACGGCAAGTCGGGCGCTGCGAGCATTGCCGCATACAGCGTCGGCACACCGAAGAACACCGACGGCCGACGTTCGATCAGCCGGCGGAATACGGCCTGCGGCGTCGGCCGTTCGGGCATCAGAATGGTGGTCGCACCGGCGGACAAGGGAAACGTCAACGCGTTGCCAAGGCCATACGCGAAGAACAGCTTGGCGGCGGAGAAGACGACGTCGTCTGCGGACAGCTGCAGCACGTTCCGCCCGTACAGCGCGTCGGTCCAGTAGGCATTCGCGTGCGTGTGCACGGTGCCTTTGGGCGCGCCGGTCGATCCCGATGAATAGAGCCAGAACGCCGCATCGTCTGCGTGGGTCTGCGCCGGGTCGCGCAATTCTTCGGCGGCGGCGACGTCGGCAGTAAAGTCATGGTGCCGCGGATCGCCGGTTGCGCCGATCACCCACACGGCATCGAGGTCGCAACGCGCTTTGGTGAGCGCCTGCTCGAGCGGCGGCACTAGCGCTTGCGAGACGACCACGGCGCGAGCGCGACTGTGCGACAGCATGTACGCGTAGTCGTCCGCGGTGAGCAGCGTGTTGACGGCCACCGGAACGACTCCGGCGTAAATGCAGCCGAGAAACGCCACCGGCCATTCGACAGTATCGTGGGCAAGCAGCAGCACACGCTCCTCGCGGCGCACGCCGCTCGTGCGCAGCACGTTCGAAAAGCTTCGCACGCGTCGCGAGAGTTCCGCATACGTGAGCTCACTGCGATCGTCTGCGTACGCAACCTTGTCCGCACGCTTCGCGTTGGCTGCGAGCAGATACGCAGCAAGATTGAAGTCGGCCGGCGGTGGCGCGGCGGTGGTATCGGTCATCGTGCGCGGGAGGCGCCGGAAAATTGGAACAACACGCTGCAGCCTCGCCAAAATAGGCGTCGCACGCAACCGTGTCAAGCACTATAATGCATGCGACGATTCCTTCGCGATGACCGCTCACGAGCCACCCGCCGACACGCTCGACGATCGCAATCGATTCCTGGTCGCGCTCGGCGAGACGGTTCGAAGCCTGCGCGCCCGGCGCGGCATGACACGGCGGGCGCTCGCGGCCGAGGCACGCGTGTCCGAGCGGCATCTCGCCAACCTGGAAGGGGGCGTCGGCAACGCGTCGATCCTCGTGCTGCGCCAGGTGGCGGGTGCGCTTGGTTGCCCGGTTACCGATCTGTTGGACCCGTCGACAACCGCGTCGCCCGATACCGCGCTGATCCGCGAGCTGCTGCGCAACCGCAGCGGCGACGACCTGCAACGCGCACACGCGGCGCTTGCCCAGTTATTCGCCGACGTCCCTGCCGGCGGCCGGCGCACGCGCATTGCATTGACCGGCTTGCGCGGTGCGGGCAAGTCGACACTCGGCCGCATGCTCGCTGAGGACCTCGGCTATCCATTCGTGGAACTGAATGCGGAGATCGAGCGGCTTGCCGGCTGCAGCGTGGGCGAAGTGCATGCGCTGTACGGAACGACCGCGTATCGGCGCTACGAGCGGCGCGCGCTCGACGACGTCGTGCAGCGAATGCGCGAGGCGGTCATCGCGACGCCCGGCGGCCTGGTTTCCGAAGCCGCGACGTACTCGCGGCTCCTCGATCGGTGCTTCACCGTCTGGCTGCGCGCGACGCCGGACGAACATATGAGTCGCGTGCTTGCGCAGGGCGACTATCGCCCGATGGCCGGAAACCGCGAGGCGATGGATGATTTGCGGCGCATTCTGGCCGGACGCGCCGCGTTTTACGCGAAGGCAGACGTCGTCGTCGATACGTCGGGTCGCGCGCTGGACGAGACGTTCACTGCATTGCGCAACGCCGTCCGCATCGGCTCGGTTGCTGAGACGTCAGCCGAAGGTTCGATGAAATATAGTGCAACGGCGCACGCCGGATCGCGATGACGTGGTCGATCGTGGCGCAGCATCCGTCGAGCGCATTGGGCGTCGCCGTCGCCAGCCGCTTCTTCGCCGTGGGCTCGCTGTGTCCGTACGCGGCGAGCGGCGTCGGTGCGGTCGCGACGCAAGCGCTCGTCAATCCGCACCTGGGACCAGCGGCACTGGCGAAGCTTGCACGTGGCGACGATCCGGCGCGCGTACTCGCTGAAGTGATGGCGGAGGATCACGGGCGCGACGTGCGCCAGGTGCATCTCGTCGATGCACAGGGCCGCACGGCGGCCTACACCGGGTCGGCGTGCATCGACTGGTGCGGTCACGTGATGGGCGACGGTTTTTCGGTCGCCGGCAACATGCTCGTCGGTCCGCGGGTGATCGCAGATGTCGCCGACGCTTATCGCGAACATGCGGACGTGGACTTCGCCGAGCGATTGCTGCTGGCGATGGAAGCCGGCGAGGCGGCCGGCGGCGACAAGCGGGGCAAGCAGGCGGCAGCGCTACGCATCGTGACGACGGAGCGCTATCCTGTGCTCGACCTCCGCGTCGACGATCATCCCGAGCCGCTTGCCGAACTGCGCAGGCTGCTCGCCAAGAGCTTCGAACGCTTCCAGCCGTTCGTCGCGTGCCTGCCGTCGCAGGCGAACCCTTCAGGCATCGTCGACCGTGCCGCGATCGAGCGCGAAATCGAGACCTTCGTCGCTCGCCGCACCGGCCAGGCGGGTCGGCAAACGCGCGGCGGGGCGACATGAACGAAGCGTCGAAGGCCGCCGCAGCCTTGGACTTCTGGCCGGGCGCAGGTACGCACCGGATACCTTTCGCCGCGTATACGCGCGACGACCTCTACCAGCGCGAGCTCGAGCGCCTCTTCTACCGCGGGCATTGGTGTTACGTCGGTCTTGAAGCCGAGGTGCCGAGGCCCGGCGATTTCAAGCGCACGGCGATCGGCGAGCGGTCGGTAATCATGGTTCGCGATCGGCACGGCGCGATCAACGTCGTCGAGAACGTCTGCGCCCATCGGGGCGTCGCGTTTTGTCGCGAAAACTTCGGACATCGCAACGAATTCACCTGCCCGTATCACCAGTGGACCTACGACCTCGACGGGCGCCTTCTCGGCGTTCCGTTGATGCGCGGTGTACGAACCGATGGCGTCGTGCAGGGTGGCATGCCCGCCGATTTCCGGCGCGAGGACCACGGACTGACGCGGCTCGCCGTTGCAACGCGCCACGGCGTCGTATTCGCGTCGTTCGACGTCGACGTCGAGCCCTTCGAGCGCTATCTGGGCGATGAGGTCCTGCATTATTTCGATCGCGTCTTCGATGGGCGCTCATTGACGATCCTCGGCTACTCGCGGCAGCGCATCGACGGCAACTGGAAGCTGATGCAGGAGAACATCAAGGACCCGTATCACCCGGGACTGCTGCACACGTGGTTCGTCACGTTCGGGCTGTGGCGCGCCGATCAGAAGTCGCAACTCATCACCGACGCGCACGGCCGCCACGCCTGCATGATCTCGCGGCGCAACGAAGGTGGATCAGGTGCGGTGACGAAGGGCGTCACGAGTTTCAAGGCGAACATGACGCTGCATGACGATCGGGTGCTCGACGTCGTCAACGAGCCGTGGTGGAACGGGCCGACCGTCGTGATGACCACGATCTTCCCGAGCGTGATCATCCAGCAGCAGGTCAACTCATTGTCGACGCGGCATATCCAACCGCGCGGGCCGGACGCCTTCGACTTCGTGTGGACGCATTTCGGATTCGCGGACGACACCCCGGAAATGCAGCGCCGACGACTGCGCCAGGCGAATCTGTTCGGACCGGCAGGATACGTATCCGCTGACGATGGCGAGGTCATCGAATTCTCGCAGCAGGGCGCACGGCAGCGCCCGGATCGTGCGAGCGTCGTCGAACTCGGTGGGATCGACACCGCGACCCGCACCGAACACACGGTTACCGAGACGCTGATACGCAGCATGTACGGCTACTGGCGTCGCGTCATCGAAGGCTGACATGCCGAACCACGCGTTGCTTGGCGCGCTTGACGCGACCACCTGGCTCGAACTGGTCACGTTGTATCACGCGTACGGGAGCGCGCTCGACGCACGCGATTACGCGCGATGGCCCGAGTTTTTTACCGACGAATGCGTGTATCGGTTGCAGCCACGCGAGAATTTCGACCGCGGCCTGCCGCTTGCGACGATGGCGTTCGAGAGCAAGGGGATGCTGAAGGACCGCGTCTACGGCATCACCGAAACGCTCGCGCAC
>JAICVH010000548.1 GCA_025935435.1 Burkholderiales bacterium | reverse complement strand
ACGTCCATGAAACGCATGCTGTTCAACGCGACCCAGGCCGAAGAGCTACGGGTAGCCATCGTCGACGGCCAACGGCTGATCGACCTCGACATCGAGTCGGCCTCGAAGGAACAACGGAAGAGCAATATCTACAAGGGTGTGATCACGCGTGTCGAGCCCTCGCTCGAAGCGTGTTTCGTCGATTACGGCACTGAACGCCACGGTTTCCTGCCGTTCAAGGAGATTTCGCGTCAATATCTGAAGACCGGCCGTCGTGCCGCGGATGGCAATGGCGACGACAGCGACGTCGAGTCTCGCGCGCGCGTGCAGGACCAGTTGCGGGAAGGCCAGGAACTGATCGTCCAGGTCGACAAGGATGAACGCGGCAACAAGGGTGCCGCCCTCACGACCTACATTTCTCTAGCGGGTCGATACCTCGTCCTGATGCCGAACAACCCGCGCGGCGGCGGCGTATCGCGCCGCGTCGAGGGCGAGGAACGCAACGAACTTCGCGAAGCGGTGTCGTCGCTCGACGTGCCCAATGGCATGAGCGTCATCGCGCGTACGGCGGGCATTGGCCGGACGGCCGAAGAACTGCAGTGGGACTTGAACTACCTCATGCAATTGTGGCGTGCCATCGAGGACGCAGCAAAGCTGCAATCGGGCGCGTATCTGATCTACCAGGAGTCGAGTCTCGTCATTCGCGCGATTCGCGACTACTTCCATCCCGACATCGGTGAAATCCTGATCGACACCGAGGCGATTCAGGAGCAGGCACAGCAGTTCATGGGCCACGTCATGCCCGCCAACGTGTCGCGAGTCAAGCTGTACAAGGACGACGTCCCGCTTTTTTCCCGGTTCCAGATCGAGCACCAGATCGAGACCGCCTATTCGCGGCAAGTACCCCTCCCATCCGGCGGCGCAATCGTCATCGATCACACGGAAGCTCTGGTGGCAGTCGACGTCAACTCGGCGCGCGCCACACGCGGCGGCGACATCGAGACGACTGCGTACAACACGAATCTCGAGGCCGCGGACGAGATCGCGCGGCAATTGCGGTTACGCGACCTCGGGGGTCTGATCGTCATCGACTTCATCGACATGGAGAGCGCGAAAAACCAGCGCGATGTCGAAAACCGCCTGCGCGATGCATTGAAGTACGACCGAGCACGAGTGCAACTCGGCAAGATTTCTCGGTTCGGCCTCATGGAGCTGTCGCGCCAACGACTGCGTCCCGCGCTCGCGGAATCCGCCTATATTCCCTGCCCGCGCTGCCACGGCATCGGTCATATTCGCGGCACCGAATCGACCGCGTTGCACATCCTGCGCATCATTCAGGAGGAGGCAATGAAGGACAACACCGCGCAGATCGTGGCACAGGTACCTGTCGACGTTGCAACCTTTCTGCTCAACGAAAAGCGCGCCGACGTCCTCACGATCGAGACCCGCTTCAAGGTGAATGTGCTGCTCGTGCCGAACCGTCATCTCGAAACGCCGAACTACAGCGTTGGGCGGCTTCGTCACGACGAGCTCAATCAGAGCGAACCGCTTCCGGCGTCGTTCCAGATGGTCGAGCAACCCGAAGACACCGATCCGATCAAGGCGCGCAAGGAAGAGGCGAAGGAGCCGCGTCAGGAAGCCGTGGTCAAGGGCATCACGCCTGCGCAGCCCGCACCGATGGCGATCGAGCGGACACCGCCGACGACCCCTCCGCCGGGTCCTGCGGATGGTCACGGATGGCTCGCGCGCATGCTGCACTGGTTCCGCACGCCGCCGTCAGCGGCGAGCGCATCGGCTTCGGGGCGCGAGGCAAGCGCGGCAGGCGAGCCCGCACGTGAGCCGCGTCCGGCACGGCAACGCGACAACACCCGGGATGGGCGCGCGCGCGGCGACGGTCGCCGGGATTCACAGACGCGGCGGGACGAACGTCGCCCCGATCGCGATCAACGCGAGCGCGCGACCACGGAACCGCGACGCAGCGCTCAAAGCGCCATCGAATCGCAGCGACCCGCAGGCCGCAAGGATGGGCAAGGACGCGACGGTCGCAAGGACGAGCGTCGCGACGGTCGAAAGGAAAGCGAGCGGCGCGACGCCAACCGTGAGCCGCGCGAAAGCAGCGGCGAAGCGCGTGACGGTCGATCGTCGGCTTCCGCTCCGCGTACCCCACGCGAATCGCCGCGGGCAACGAAGGACGCGCGCCCATCCGACGCATCTCCTGTCACGGAAGCCGCTCCGAGCACACCGCGATCCTCCACCCCGGCTAACGAAACGGACGAGCATCGGGAAGGCGGAAGCCGGCGGCGGCGTGGACGTCGCGGTCGCGGCGGAGAACGCGCCGAGCGAGCCAGCCGCCAACCCGTCGATGCGACGTCAAGCACTAGTGCGATCGAAACACCGGCGATCGCGGAGCCGTTTCAAGTTGCGATTGAAACGGCGGCACCTGCACATGATGCGGGGCTTGCGCAAGCCATGTCTGCAAACGCGCCATCGATGGCCACCGCAGACGAACTGCAGGCTGCGAAGGATTTCGTTGTCTCGGCGACCGCCCCGGAACCCGCAAACGCCGCTACCGCTGACGGAACCGATGCAGCGCCGGTGGCCGACGTCGCAGATATCGTGCAAGTACCGCACCCAGGCGT
>JAICVH010000238.1 GCA_025935435.1 Burkholderiales bacterium | reverse complement strand
GCGCTCGTCGAACGCCTGGGCGGCAGCTTGATCGTCGACGAGATCTACCTGGGGCTGACATACGGTGAGCTCCCGCGCAGCGTGCTCTCGGACATTGGTGGCGCCTTCGTCATCTCCAGTTTCTCGAAGTACTTCAACATGACCGGCTGGCGCCTTGGATGGATGGTGGCGCCCGAACGACACGTCCGCGATCTGGAAAAGCTCGCGCAGAACCTGTACATTTCGCCCGCCACGCCTTCACAGCGGGCCGCGCTGGCCTGCTTCACGGCCGACACGGCGACAATCGTCGAAGCGCGACGACGGGCGTTCCAGGCGCGCCGCGACTTTCTCGTTCCTGCGCTACGTGACATGGGCTTCGGCGTGCCGGTCATGCCAACCGGCGGCTTCTTCGTCTACGCCGACTGTTCCCAATTCACCGATGACAGCGAACGTTTTTGCCGCCGGGTGCTCGAAGGCGCGGGTGTTGCTTGCACCCCTGGCATCGATTTTGGCCTCCATCGCGCCCGGAGCCACGTGCGATTCGCTTATACGATCGACCAACGCAAGCTCGAAGAGGGCGTCGCCCGCTTGCGCCAATTCCTGTTCCGAGCATGAGTGCAATTCCGGAAATGCAATCGCTGCGGCCGCGCGCGTTGCGCCGCGATTCGTCCGCAACTGACGCGCCGCGTCGGCGTCGGCGGCGCTGGCCCATCGTGATCGCGGTCATCGCCGGCGCGGTCACGGTTGCCGCGTGTGCCACGTTCGAAACGGTCGACTACTACTGGCAGGGCGCCGCGGGGCAGTGGGACCTGATCTCGCGCTCCCAGCCGATCCCCGATGTCATCGGCAAGAGCGACGCAGCGCTCGCCGAACGCCTGAAGCGGATTCGCGAAATCCGCGCGTTCGCGAGTCGCGAACTCGGGCTTCCGGACAACGGCAGCTATACCCGCTACACCGATCTCGGCCGCCCGTTCGTCACGTGGAACGTGTTCGCAACGCCGGAACTGTCGATGGCGCCGCGGCAGTGGTGCTTTCCGATCGCCGGTTGCGTCAATTACCGCGGCTATTTCCGCGAGCACGAGGCGCAAGTCGAGCAGACGCGGCTGAAGGCGGTCGGCGACGACGTATACATCGGCGGCGTGCCGGCGTACTCGACGCTCGGCTGGTTCGACGATCCGGTGCTGTCGTCGTTCGTCCGCTGGCCGGAAACCGAAATCGCGCGGCTGATCTTTCACGAGCTCGCGCATCAGTTGCTGTACGTGAAGAGCGATTCGATGTTCAACGAGTCATTCGCGACGGCCGTCGAGGAGGCTGGGCTGGCGCGCTGGCTCGCCACCCGCAACGATCCGCAGCTCGCGACGCAGGCGGAGCGCTCCGACCGGCTCCGCGCGAAGTTCCGCGAGCTCGTTCGTTCGACGCGGACGAAACTCTATGAGCTCTATGCAAGCTCGATGTCCGACGACGACAAGCGCCGCCGCAAGGCGGAAACCATCGCGGCGATGAAGGCGGCGTACGAGACGGCGAAGGCGGGCGAGCCGGGCCTCAGCGGTTACGATCGCTGGTTCGCGCAACAGCCGAACAATGCGGCGCTCGCGGCTGTCGGAATCTATACCGACCGCGTCCCGGCATTCCGCGAGCTGCTGCACGAGACGGACGGCAACCTGCCCAAATTCTACGAGCGCGTGCGCGAGATGGCCGCCTGGACCAAGCGCACGCGGGACGCCCAGCTCGACCAGCTGTCGGCACGGGCTGCGGCGGCCACGATGTCTGCGCAGCACACCCCGAGCGACCGGCCGGCGGAGTGATTTTCCGGCTATAATAGCGGGCTTTCCTTGCCTCACCCGATCGCAGAAGGGGAGGCCGCAGGGCGCACGCGGATCCACCGCGAGCGAGCGCCCCAACCGACCGAGAGGAGTGCTCTGCTCATGCGTCATTACGAAATCGTCTTCATCGTGCACCCCGATCAGAGCGAGCAGGTGCCCGCGATGATCGAGCGGTACCGCACGATGGTGACCGGCCCCGGCGGCCGGATCCACCGCCTGGAAGATTGGGGGCGACGCCAGCTCGCCTACCCGATTCAGAAGGTTCACAAGGCCCACTACGTCCTGATGAACATCGAATGCGGCGCGCAAACGCTCGGTGAACTCGAGCACGCCTTCAAGTTCAACGACGCGGTGTTGCGTCACCTCATCGTCGCGGTGAACGAGGCGATCGCCACGCCGTCGCCGATGATGAAGGAAGAAAAGGCGCGCTCGCTGACCGGCCGTGACGCCGATCGCGGTGACCGCGGCGAACGCCCGGAAAAGCCCGCGGCGGAAACCCCGGCGCAACCGGCGCCCGCGCAGGCCTGACGACGGCGCGTGCCGGCGATCAACCGGTTCGCACTCGACGCGATCCTGACCGAGCGGGGCGATCTGCGGCACACGCCGGGAGGCGTACCCGCCGTCGATTGCCAGCTGGTGCACCGGTCGATGCAACCGGAAGCCGGTGGTGAGCGCCGTGTCGAATGCGAAGTGCACGCCGTGGCCTTCGGAGATGTCGCCCATCATCTTGCGCGGATTGCCGAAGGCGCTTCCGTGCATTGCGAGGGCTTCGTCGCGCGACGCTATCGAACCGGTACTTCCATCGCGCTGCATCTGACGAGCATCGAGCAGAACTGACATACACGAGAGGATTTTGAAATGCCACGACCGCTGGGTAGAGGCAAGGGAAAGGGAAAGTTCAAGAAGGACGGCAAGCGCCGAGAGCGCGGCAACAACCTGTTCAAGCGCAAGAAGTTCTGCCGCTTCACCGCGGAGAACGTCAAGCAGATCGACTACAAGGATATCGATGTGCTGAAGGACTTCGTGCAGGAGAACGGCAAGATCATGCCGGCACGGATCACCGGCACGAAGGCACGCTATCAACGGCAGCTCGGCACGGCCATCAAGCGCGCGCGCTATCTCGCGCTGTTGTCGTATACCGACCTGCATTGACCGAGACGATCATGCAGATCATCCTCCTGGAAAAAATCGCGAACGTCGGCAATCTCGGCGATGTCGTCAAGGTGAAAGACGGTTTCGCGCGGAATTTCCTGATTCCGAGCGGCAAGGCGAAGCGCGCGACGCCCGAGAACCTGCAGGCAATCGAGGCGCGCCGTGCCGATCTCGAAAAGGCGGCCGGCGATCGACTCGCCTCTGCGCAGAAGGTCGCCGAGCAGCTCGAAGGAACGACGCTTCGCATCGTCCAAAAGGCGGGTGTCGACGGCCGCTTGTTTGGCTCCGTGACGAACGTCGACATTGTCGACGCGCTGAAGTCGCAGGGCATCGAGATCGAAAAGGCGATGGTTCGGATGCCGTCGGGGCCGCTCAAGCAGGTCGGCGAGCATCCGGTGTCCGTTGCGCTGCATACCGATGTCGCCGCTCACCTCACGGTGAACGTCGTCGGCGAGACCGTCGGCAGTTAGCGACGGCGCACTGGCGCTCGGCCGCGATCCGCGGTCCGCGCCTTCAACGATCGAAGGGGCCGCCGAAATGGCCCCTTTGTCTTAGCGAGTCGCGCGTGCGTGCGCGGTAAAATCACGCGTTCTTGCCGCAGTGCATCGCCACGTGCCTGACGATCTTCCGCTCGACCAGCTCAAGCTGCCACCGCACTCGCTCGAAGCCGAGCAGTCGGTGCTCGGCGGGCTGATGCTCGACAACGACGCCGCCGATCGCATCGGCGACGTCGTCAACGCGGACGATTTCTACAGCGATGCACACCGCATCGTGTATCGGCATATCACACAGCTGATCACCGACGGCAAGCCCGCCGACGTCGTCACCGTTTCCGAGGCGCTGTCTTCCACGCAGAAGCTCGATTATGTCGGCGGACTCGCGTATCTCGGCGCGCTTGCACAAAACGTCCCGACCGCAGCCAACATCCGTCACTACGCGAACATCGTCCGCGAGCGGTCGATCCTGCGTCAGCTCGCTGCAACGGCGACCGAGATTGCGGAGTCCGCGTTCAATCCGCTCGGCCGCAATGCGAAGATGGTGCTGGACGAAGCCGAGGCGAAGGTGTTGCACATCGCGGAGCAGGGCTCGCGCGGCTCGCAGAACTTCCAGCTGATCGGGAAGTTGCTTGCGAGCGTCGTCGAGCGGATCGAATTGCTCTACAACCGCGACGATCCATCCGACGTCACCGGCGTGCCCACCGGGTTCTCGGATCTCGACCGAATGACGTCGGGATTCCAGCCCGGCGACCTCGTCGTGGTCGCGGGACGCCCGAGCATGGGCAAAACGGCCCTCGCACTCAACATCGGTGAGAACGTCGCGCTCAACACCGGCATGCCCGTCGCGGTGTTCTCGATGGAAATGGGTGCCGCGCAACTCGCGATGCGCTTGATCGGCTCCGTGGGCAGACTCGATCAGCACAAGTTACGCACCGGCCGCCTGCAATCGGACGATTGGGACAAGCTGTCGGCGGCGCTCGGGCGCCTGAATGAGGCGCCGATCCTCATCGATGAAACGCCCGCGTTGAATGCGATCGAAGTGCGGTCGCGCGCGCGGCGGCTGATGAAGCAGTACGGCAAGTTGGGACTCGTCATCGTCGACTATCTGCAGCTGATGCAGGCAACGACGCAGGGCGAGAACCGCGCGACGGAAATCTCGGAAATCTCGCGCTCGATGAAGTCGCTTGCAAAGGAGCTGAGCGTGCCGGTCGTTGCGCTGTCTCAGCTCAACCGGTCTCTGGAGCAGCGGCCGAACAAGCGGCCGGTGATGTCGGATTTGCGTGAATGCGTTACCGGCGACACGCTCGTGAACCTCGTCGATGGACGGCGCGTTGCGATACGCGAGCTCGTCGGGACGACACCGCAAGTCGTCGCGATTGATGCGAACCAGCGGCTGACCTCGGCGTGGTGCGAAAGGATATGGTCGAAAGGCACGAAGCCGGTGTTCAAGGTGTCGCTCGCGAGTGGTCGCGCCATTTGCGCGACGGGCGAGCACCGACTGTTTGCGCATGATGGTTGGCGCGCAGT
>JAICVH010000639.1 GCA_025935435.1 Burkholderiales bacterium | reverse complement strand
CTTCCGGCTCGCTGACGATCAGCTTGTTGAGCGGCAACACGCCGAGCAGCGTTTCATTGCGATCGACGACGAACACCTGGTCGGTCTGCGACGGCAATTCGTCGAAACGACGCAGATACCGGAGAACGACTTCGAGCGTCACATCGGAACGGACCTGAACGTCGTCGAAATCCATCCACGCGCCGACCATGTCCTCCTCGAACGACATCGCCGCGCGCAGTTGCTCGCGCTCCTCGATCGGGAGGCTCTGCAACACATCGTCCATCACCTCCTGCGGCAGATCGTCGGCAATGGCCGCGATCTCATCGGCTGGCAGCGCCTCGGTCGCCGCAACCAGCTCGTCGGTGTCCATCGACGAGATCAGCGACTCGCGAACGGCGTCCGAGACCTCGACGAGGATTTCGCCGTCGCGCTCCGCCTTGACCAGATCCCACAGGTAGAGCCGCTCGTCGAGCGGCAACGCTTCGAGCACGAACGCGATGTCCGCGGCGTGCAACCGTGCGAGCACGCGCTCGAGATCGGCCTTGTTCTGGCGCGCGACGGCGCTGTGCGCGAGTTCGTCACGCGCCGCGTCCGGCGCGTGCTCGAACTGCTCGTGGATCAGCCCCTCGACGAGCCGGTTCTTCCGCAGCAGACGCGTGACTTCGGCGAGCGCATCCTGCACGCGCTCGCGCGGCTCGGGGCGATCGGCCACCGGGGCGTTCTGGCTGTCGGACATCGATGGAACTGCGTCAAGATCGATTGCATCGCGGAGGTGAGCGCCGAATTCTACGGCAACTCGGCAGCCGACATGCGCGCGAGGATGATGCGGATCTTGCGATTGAGACCCGGCGCCCCCTGATTGCGTTCGTAGAAGCGCGGGTTGGGCGCCATCGCGGCGAGCCGCGCCCCCTGCTCGGGCGACAACCGCGCGGCCGGAACGCCGAAATAGCGTTGCGCAGCGGCCTCTGCGCCGAACACGCCGTTGCCCCATTCGATCACGTTCAGGTACAGCTCGAAGATGCGACGCTTGTCGAGCAGCGCTTCGAGCATCAGCGTGATGATCGCCTCCTCCCCCTTGCGTAACCACGAGCGTTCGCCCGAAAGGAACAGATTCTTCGCGAGCTGCTGCGTGATCGTCGATCCACCCGCAACGATGCGTCCGCGCTTCTGGTTTTTCTCGAGCGCGAGCTCGATGCCGTCCCAGTCGAAGCCTTCGTGGTCGACGAACTTCGAATCCTCGGCGGCGATCATCGCCCGCTTCAACGAATTCGAGATGCGCGCATAGGGCACGAACTGGTAGTGCAGCTGCGCAGCGGCGTTCTTTGCGCGGAGATCATGCATGCGCTCCGTCATGAACGCCGTCTGCTGGGGCGCGTGGTCCCGCCACCAGAGGATCATCACGGCGAAATACGCGTGCAGCGCGACGATCACGAGCGCCACGAGGCCGAACAGCAGGCCGACGAAACGCCACGCTTTTTTCACGACGACGGTCCCCTCGTGGTCGACGGTACGGCCGACGCGGCCGTGCCTCGTCGCAAGCGCGCTAATCGCTGTGCAGCTCGTCGCCCTTCGCGAACGTCCAGGTGCGCGTAATGGCCAGGATGTCGGTATCGCGGCGAATGTCGTCGGGGAATGGCGCATAGGGCCCTGCCATTTCGACGATCTTCGTGGCAGCGGCGTCCAGGATGCGCTGTCCGGACTTGCGGTTCACCTCGACCTTTTCGACGCTGCCGTCGGCGCGGATGAAGACGGTCAGGATCAGGTTGCCGTAGAGCTTGTTCTGGCGTGCGGCTTCCGGATAGTTCATGTTGCCGACACGCTCCACCTTCATGCGCCAGTCTTCGACATAGCGGGCGAAGCGGTATTCCTTCGCCTGCGCGCCGATGTGCTTGCGGCGCGGGATCTTCTGGTACGCGTCCATGTCGCGCGCGATCTGCGCCTCGAGGCGCATCGCCTCGAGCGTGCGCTGCATCATTTCATTCGCCGTGGGGGAATCGGTCCGCTCGGATTCCTCGAGCGGCTTGGGCTCCGGTACGGGAATCGTGACCGGCGACTTGAGCTGCGTCATCATCTCGCGCGACACGTTCTCCT
>JAICVH010000163.1 GCA_025935435.1 Burkholderiales bacterium | reverse complement strand
GAACCGACGATGTGCCGTACACGCCTTCTCAGTACGCGATGCTCGGCCGCGTGGTGCGCGCGCTTCGCCGGCGTTACGCGATCGACGACGTCGACGGTCACAGCGATATCGCGCCAGGCCGCAAGACCGACCCCGGGCCCGCATTCGACTGGCCGCGATTTCGTAGATCCCTGACGCCAGCGCGCTAGGCGCCTCGGACCCTTCTGGACCGCGGTTCGCGGTATAATTGACGGTTTATGCGCTTTTTCGCGGACTATTTTCCGCTCGTCCTGTTCTTCGTCGCATTCAAGTGGCAGGGCATTTGGGTCGCCACGGCGGTCGCCATCGCGGCCTCGATCGTACAGATCGCTTGGTTTCACTGGCGGGGCAGCGTATCCGCCATACATTGGCTGTCGCTTGCGATCATCGTCGTGTTCGGCGGGGCGACGCTGATCCTGCGCGATGAAACCTTCATCAAATGGAAGCCGACGGTGCTTTATCTGGCGTTTGGCGCAATTCTCGCGGCCGGAAAACTCGTCTGGCGACGCGACCTGCTCGCGGTCGTCATGCGGGAAATCGCGCTGCCCGCGCCGATCTGGACACGGCTGACCTGGTCCTGGGTTGCATTTTTTTGCGCAATGGCGGTGACGAACTGGTACATCGCGTTCCACTTCCCGACCGAGACCTGGGTGGACTTCAAGGTCTGGGGCGGCATCGGCCTCTTCCTGCTGTTCGCTCTCGCCCAGGGACTGTTCCTCGCGAAGCACGTGACCGAACCGTCGCGATGACGCTCGCGGCGACGATCGAGGCGCGTCTTGCGCCGCTGGCCCCGCTGGACGTCGAAATCCGGGACGACAGCGCATTGCACGTCGGTCATGCGGGTGCGGCTGGAGGCGCCGGGCACTTTTCCGTGACAATCGTGTCCGAGCACTTCCTCGGGATGCCGCGCCTCGCCCGCCATCGGGCCGTACTGGACTGCGTCGGCGACTTGATCCCCTACCCGGTGCATGCGCTGGCCATCCAGGCATTGGCGCCGGACGAACCCCGTTCCAACGAAAGGACGAAGCAATGAAACGTACGCTGTTTGCTGTCGCGGTGATGACCGCATTGATGTCGGGCGGCGCGCTTGCGCAAGCCACCGCACCCGCCCCCAAGGCGGCCCCGAAAGCCGCGCCCGCAACACCCGCGGCGACCGCCGCGCCGGCGGCTACGTCCGACAAACAACTCTATTCGCAGGGTCAATACGACGTGCTGCTGAAGGAGCGCCTCGCCCAGGGCGGCCAGGATTCGCCGGAAGTCCGCAACGCGGTGAAGGAGGAGCTCAACACCCGCGAACTGCTCGCGCGCGAAGCGAAGAAACAGGGCGTGGACAAGAACGCCGACGTCAAGACGCAGATGGACCTGGCCTCGCAGACCGTTCTCGTGCGCGCCTACGTCAGCGACTGGATTCGGAAGAACCCGGTACCCGAGGCCGATCTGAAGAAGGAATACGAGGCGATCAAGGGCCAGATCGGCGACAAGGAATACAAGGTGCGCCACATCCTCGTCGAGAAGGAAGACGACGCGAAGGCGATCATCACCGAGTTGCAGAAGGGCGCGAAGTTCGACGAGCTCGCCAAGTCGCGTTCCAAGGACCCGGGCTCGAAGGACAAGGGCGGTGATCTCGACTGGAATGCGCCCGCGAACTTCGTGAAACCGTTTGGCGACGCAATGAAGGCGACGCCGAAGGGCAAGTTCACGCCGCAACCGGTGCAGACACAATTCGGCTGGCACGTGATCGAAGTCGAGGATGTGCGTGACGCGAAGGTTCCCGCATACGAGGAAGTGAAGCCGCAGCTGCAGCAACGACTGCAGGCGCAGTGGCTCGACAAGTACTTCAAGGATCTGCGCGCGAAGAACGGCGTCTGATCCAGGCGCGAGACACAAACAGACGAGAGCAGGCCGCGCGGCCTGCTCTTTTTTTTCGCGGTGCTATCCTACGTGGCCGGCGCTGCAAGCTCTTCGCTGCTTGACCAACCCTATCAACGTCGCCGTTGCCGTCGATCCGTAATCCGAAGGACTTCTGGTCCGGCGCGATGTTCATCGCGATCGGCGTCGCGACGCTCATTATCAGCGGCCGCTATGCGCTCGGTACCGCCGCGCGCATGGGTCCTGGCTATTTTCCGCGCATCCTCGGCCTGCTGCTGATCGCGATCGGCATCGTGCTCGCCGTGCGAGCCACGCGCACCGCGGGTGGCTCGCTTCCGCGCTTTCAGTGGCGGCCGCTCGTCGTGGTGCTTGGCAGCGTCGTAATGTTCGGAGCCATCGTGCATTTCGTCGGCGTCGCATTGTCGACGGTGATGCTGATCGTCGCGGCCAGCGCAGCCAGTCGCGAATTCCGTCCGCGCGAGTCGTTGATCGCCGGCATCCTGCTGGCAGCGCTCGCCGTGGGCGTGTTCGTGATCGGCCTGCAACTGCAATTGCCGATCTGGCCGGGCCAGCGGTAGGTGGAGCTCTTCGCACATCTGGCGACAGGATTCGGGGTCGCGCTGACACCGGTCAACCTGCTGTATGCATTGATCGGCACGCTGCTCGGGACGCTGATCGGCGTTCTCCCGGGCATCGGGCCCGTCGCGACGATCGCGATGTTGCTCCCGACGACGTACGCGCTGCAGCCGGTGTCGGCACTGATCATGCTCGCCGGCATCTATTACGGTGCGCAGTACGGCGGTTCGACGACGGCGATCCTCGTCAACATGCCCGGTGAATCCTCGTCGGTCGTCACCTGCCTCGATGGCTACCAGATGGCACGGCGCGGACAAGCCGGCACGGCGCTCGCGACGGCGGCGCTTGCGTCGTTTTTCGCCGGTACCTGCGCGACGGTGCTGGTCGCCGCGGTGTCTCTGCCGTTGTCGTCGCTCGCGCTGAAATTCGGACCGGCCGAATATTTCTCGCTGATGGTGCTGGGACTGATCGGTGCGGTCGTGCTCGCGCACGGCTCGCTGTTGAAGGCGATCGCGATGATTCTCGTCGGACTGCTGCTCGGCATCGTCGGCACCGACGTCAATTCCGGTGTCGTGCGCTTCGACTTCGGCATTCCCGAGCTTTCCGACGGCATTGGCGTCGTCGTCGTCGCGATGGGCATGTTCGGCTTCTCCGAAATCATCATGAATCTCGAGTCGACGGAGCGCCGCGAGCTGATCACGACGCGTCTGAAAGGCTTCTGGTTCACGCGCGAACAGTTCAGGCGCGCAGCGCCCGCCGTACTGCGCGGCACGGCACTCGGATCGATGCTCGGAGTTCTTCCCGGCGGCGGTGCGATGCTGTCGTCGTTCGCGTCATACAGCATCGAGAAGAAACTCTCACGCGACCCGTCGCAGTTCGGCAAGGGCGCCATCGAAGGTGTCGCGGGGCCGGAATCCGCCAACAACGCCGGCGCGCAGACGTCGTTCATCCCGCTGTTGACGCTCGGCATACCCGAGAATGCGGTGATGGCGATGATGGTTGGGGCGATGACGATCCACAACATCCAGCCAGGACCGCAGGTGATGACGTCCAACCCCGGCCTGTTCTGGGGACTCATCGCGTCGATGTGGGTCGGCAACCTGATGCTGGTTGTGCTGAACCTGCCGTTGATCGGCATCTGGATCAAGTTGTTGACCGTTCCTTATCGATTGCTCTACCCCGCGATCCTGCTGTTTTGCGCAATCGGCGTCTATACGGTCAACAATACGAGCTTCGACGTCATGCAGACCGCATTTTTCGGGTTGATCGGCGTGCTGTTCGCGAAGCTCGAATGCGAGCCTGCACCGCTCTTGCTCGGGTTCGTTCTCGGTCCGATGATGGAGGAAAATCTGCGCCGCGCACTGTTGCTGTCCCGCGGCGACCCTACGGTGTTCGCAACGCGCCCGATTTCGGCGGGGTTGCTCGCTGCGGCGATACTGCTCGTGCTCGTGATCGCCTTGCCGAACATGCGCAAGCGACGCGAGGAAGCGTTTCAGGAAGCGTGAACAGGAAACGCATGGACTGGACACTGCCCTACCCGTCGCGCAGGCAGCCGATTCTCGCGGACAACGTCGTCGCCACGTCGCAGCCGCTTGCGACTCAGGCGGGTGTCGCGATGCTTGCGCGCGGCGGCAACGCAATCGACGCCGCGCTGGCCATGGCGATGACGCTGACGGTCGTCGAACCGTGCAGCAATGGCATTGGATCGGACTTGTTTGCGATCGTCTGGGACGGACAGGCGCTCATCGGCCTGAATGCATCAGGACGCGCACCGGCGGCGTGGTCACGCGGACGCTTCGAGTCGCTTTCGCACATGCCGCAGCGGGGCGTGGACGCGGTAACGATCCCCGGCGCAGTATCCGGTTGGGTGGCGCTTTCCGAGCGCTTCGGCAAGCTCGCGTTCGGCGATCTGCTCGAACCGGCGATCCGCTATGCGCACGATGGTCATCCGGTATCGCCGGTGGTCGCGGAAAAGTGGCGCCTCGCCGAGCCGCTGATGCCGAAGGGGCTCGGCTGGCACGACCACTTCCTGATCGATGGTCGCGTGCCGAAGCCCGGCGAACGATTTCGCTCGCAGGCGATGGCGTCGACGTTCGAGGCGATTGCCCGCTCGCGCGGCGAAGCGTTCTATCGTGGCCCCCTCGCCGCTGCGATGGTCGAGCATCTCTGTGCGCATGGTGGCGCGCACACGAGGGCCGATTTCGAAGCGCATGCCGTCGACTGGGTCACCCCGCTCGCGCTGCAATACCGCGACGTCACCGTGCACGAAATCCCGCCGAACGGACAAGGCATCGCGGCGCTGATGGCGCTCGGGATGCTGCGCGCATTCGATTTGCGCTCGCTGCCGGCCGACTCGATCGAAAGCCAGCATTTGCAGGTCGAAGCGATGAAGCTCGCTTTTGCCGACGTACACCACTATGTCGGGGATCCGGCTGCGATGACCGTGTCCGCGGCGACCTTGCTCGACGACCGTTATTTGCATGATCGCGCGCAGTCGATCGACACGCGGCGCGCAAGCGCGTTCGAACCCGGCCGGCCGCCGCGCGGTGGAACGGTCTACGTCTGCGCGGCGGATCGTACGGGCATGATGGTGTCGCTGATCCAGTCGAACTACATGGGTTTCGGGTCCGGCGTGGTCGTCCCGGGGACCGGAATCAGCCTGCAGAATCGAGGCGCAGGCTTCACGCTCCAAGCAGGTCACCCGAACGAGGTCGCCGGTGGCAAGCGGCCGTTCCATACGATCATCCCTGGATTCATGATGCGCGACGGCGCGCCGCTTGCGGCGTTCGGCGTCATGGGTGGCCCGATCCAGCCACCCGGGCACGTGCAAACGGTCGTCCGCCTCGTCGACTACGCGATGAATCCGCAGGCCGCGCTCGATGCGCCGCGATGGAAGGTCAATGTCGGCCGCTCGATCGATCTCGAGGCGAGCGCTTCACGCGAACTGCGCGACGGCTTGATCGCGCTCGGTCACCGCCTCGAATCGGTGCCCGACTCGTACATGGATTTCGGCGCCGGGCAGATCATCGTCAAGACGGATAGCGGTTACGTCGCGGCGTCGGACCCGCGACGGGACGGGCAGGCAGCGGGCTTTTGACACATCGAGGCCCGGCACGGCGCGATGCGCGCCGTTGCCCGCTAGCGACCGTCCTGGCGAGCCTTGAGTGTCGACAGCGGCAGGATCTCGGGAACGTCGATACGCCTGCGGCCGGGGTCGACGGCGCTGAGCGGCACCGTTCTATGCATCGTCGCGAGGCTCCGCCGCGCGAGGTCCTGGTAACTCTGCGTCGCTTCGATCTTCCAGGCGAGTTCCATCTCGGTCAGTTCACGGACGACGCGTGCGGGCACGCCCGCAGCAAGCGTCCGCGGTGGCACCACCATCTTCGCCTTGACAAAGGCCATCGCGGCGACGATTGCCGATTCGCCTACCACCGCGTCGTCGTTGATCACGCAGTTCATGCCGATCAAAGCATTGCGTTCGACGATGCACCCGTGCAACACCGCGCAGTGCCCGACGTGGCCGTCCTCGCCGATCACCGTGTCGCTGCCGGGAAAGCCGTGCGCGACACAGCAGTCCTGCAGATTGGCACCGGCGCGAATCTCGATGCGGCCGAAGTCGCCGCGCAACGATGCGCACGGTCCGATGTAGCAGCCGGCG